>JAGRLM010000040.1 GCA_020441795.1 Nitratireductor sp. | reverse complement strand
TGCGCGGAAGACAATATGCAGGTTGCCTATTGTTCGACGCCGGCTAACTATTTCCACATTCTTCGTCGGCAAATGAAGCGCGACTTCCGCAAGCCGTTGATCCTGATGACGCCGAAATCGCTGTTGCGTCACAAGCGTTGTGTTTCAACGCTGGCGGAACTTTCAGGCAATTCAACCTTCCATCGCCTGCTTTGGGATGACGCTGAATATCTGAAGGACCAGCCGATTCAGCTGGTGAAGGATTCGAAGATTCGCCGGGTCGTGATGTGCAGTGGCAAGGTCTATTTCGACCTCTACGAAGAGCGTGAGAAGCGTGGCGTCAATGACGTCTATCTGCTTCGCGTCGAACAGCTCTATCCGTTCCCGGCGAAGGCGCTGATCACCGAATTGTCGCGCTTCAAGAATGCGGAATTCGTCTGGTGCCAGGAGGAGCCAAAGAACATGGGCGCCTGGAGCTTCATCGAGCCCTATCTCGAATGGGTCTTTGCCCATATCGGAGCAAAGCACAAGCGGGCCAGGTATGCCGGACGTGCTGCCGCCGCATCGCCTGCAACAGGGTTGATGTCCAAGCACATGGCGCAATTGGAAGCCTTTCTGGAAGATGCCCTTGGCGGGTGACGGCTAGCGCGAACCATAGAAATCCGAACGCAAGGAAAGAGATCAAACCATGGCAACCGAAATTCGCGTTCCAACGCTGGGTGAATCAGTGGCCGAGGCCACTGTCGGCAAATGGCTGAAAAAACCCGGTGAAGCAGTGAAGGCTGATGAGCCGATTGTCGAACTGGAGACGGACAAGGTCTCCGTCGAGATTCCCGCACCTTCAGACGGTACCCTTACCGAAATACTGGTGAAGGAGGGTGAGACCGTAGAAGTGGGCGCGCTGCTCGCGCATTTCGGGACTGGTGGTGCAGTTGCTGCAGAAGCAACCGCGAGGGCTCCGGCCAAAGCGGAGGCCAAGCCCGCAGCGGCTGCCCCTGCGCCACAGGCCACGATGCCAGCCTCTCCGTCCGCCCAGAAGATCATGAACGAAAAGAATATTGATCCAGCAAGTGTCCAGGGTTCGGGCAAGCGCGGGCAGGTCTTGAAGGAAGATGTGCAGAACGCATCGGCACCGCTCAGTGTGCCTGCGGCAGCACGCGCACCATCGGGCGACGCTGATGTTGTTCGCGAGGAACGGGTGAAAATGACCCGGCTGCGCCAGACCATCGCACGGCGCCTGAAGGACGCACAGAATTCTGCCGCCATGCTGACGACCTTCAACGAGGTCGACATGAGCGCGGTGATGGATCTGCGCAACCGCTACAAGGACCTGTTCGAGAAAAAGCATGGCGTGAAGCTCGGTTTCATGGGCTTCTTCACGAAGGCGGTATGCCACGCGTTGAAGGAGATCCCGGCAGTCAACGCCGAGATTGATGGCAGCGATATCATCTACAAGAATTATTGCCATATCGGCGTGGCGGTTGGCACCGAGAAGGGATTGGTGGTTCCGGTCGTTCGCGATGCCGACCAGATGGGCATTGCCGAGATCGAAAAGGAAATCGGCAATCTTGGCCGGAAAGCACGTGACGGTGAGTTGTCGATGGCCGACATGCAGGGCGGTACTTTCACCATTTCCAATGGCGGCGTTTATGGCTCGCTGATGTCCACCCCGATTCTCAATGCGCCACAATCCGGCATCCTTGGAATGCATAAAATCCAGGAGCGCCCCGTGGCGGTGGGTGGCCAGGTCGTCATTCGCCCGATGATGTATCTGGCGCTTTCCTATGACCACCGCATTGTTGACGGCAAGGAAGCAGTAACATTTCTTGTGCGGGTGAAGGACAGCCTTGAAGATCCTGAGCGATTGGTGTTGGATCTCTAGTTGGGGCCGGACCCTGACGTGCTGGAGGAATTGCCAATATGGTGCCCAAGAGACTGATCGCGGCGTTGGTTGCGCTGTTTGTCTGCTTTTCCTTCAGCCAAGCCTGGGCTGGTGATGCACGCAACGCTTTGGTGGTTGGCAACAGCGCCTATTCCTTTGGCCCGCTCGCGAACCCGACCAACGATGCCCGCGACGTTGCCAAGGCGCTCGAGGAGGCAGGTTTTACCGTGGACCTGCTGCTTGACGCCGATCTTGAACGGATCGAGAAGGCAATTGTCGCGCTCAATTCCCGACTGGCCGCCAATGGCGGTGTAGGGCTGTTTTTCTTCGCGGGACATGGTGTGGTTTTCGAGGGCGAGAACTACCTGCTTCCGGTCGGTACGGAAATCGAGGGTGAGGCCGATCTGGTCAAGAATGCCTTGAGCGCGACCAAGCTTGTCAATGCAATGACCCAAACCGGCAGCGATCTCAACATCATCATTCTTGATGCCTGCCGTGACAATCCCTTCACCGGAAAGACTTCAGGGCTGACGCGTATCGAATCAAGCGCCAGCATGTTTGTTTCCTATTCAACGTCACTGGGAAATGTTGCTTTGGATGGCGCTGGCCGCAACAGTCCCTATACAAAGCACCTGACCCTTTCGCTTGCCACGCCAAACCTGAACCTCGAAGAAACCTTCAAGCGTACCTTGAAGGGTGTCTACCAGGAGACCAAGGGCAAGCAGACGCCATGGCTTTCGTCTTCCTTCTTTGGTGATTTCGTTTTCCGCAACAATGGCGATGGCGCGGTAACCGAAGAGCAGACTTCGGCGAATCAGGGCGCAAGCGCCAAGCGCCAGGCATCTGCCCTGCGCATTCCTGATGCGACAGCCAAACCACCCTCGCTGGCAGGTGTCTACCATAACAGTGGCACGAACCCCGATGGCTCGCGCTATCGCGGAATGTTGGCGCTGGAGGAAAAAGGCGACCGCTACGGCTTCACATGGTGGATCGGCAACCAGGTGTTTCGCGGTGAGGGAGAGCTTGCCGGGCGCATGATGGTTGTCGAGTGGAATTCGACGCATCCGGTGGTTTATGACCTGCTGCCCAATGGGGTTCTGGATGGTGAATGGGCAGATGGCAGTGCGAAAGAGCGCCTTGAACTGTTCGCGCCAGCAAAGCCGGGAGTGGTGCCCAGAAACGGGAAATACAAGGTTGATGGCCGCAATCCAGATGGCTCGCGCTACAAGGGCGTTCTGAGTGTCATTGGCGATGGTCATGACTACGAACTCGCCTGGTCCATCGGAAGGACCTCTTATAGTGGCCGGGGCGTGCTGGAAAATGGCGTTCTGGTCGTCGACTGGGGAAGCTCGCAACCGGTTATCTATGCGGTGGGCGAAGACGGAACCCTTTCAGGATTGTGGGAATCGGGCAAGGGTTCGGAAATCGCCACACTGAAATAGCCTTGCAGAGGCCGAAATTTGTTATTGCAATTCTGTTGCTGGAATCGGATCAGTGTTCCGCTATAGTCCGGCAAAGAAGAAAGGTCGGGGAGACTGAACATGTCCATTGAACTGAAGATGCTGCTTTTCACGGTTGTGCTGTTTTTCGTGCAACTCATCGCGCAAGTCGTTTTCGAGCTGATCCAGAACGGTATCGGTTATGCGGTGAGCGCGCGCGATGACTGGAAGACGCCGTCAGGCTTCACCGGGCGAATTGAACGCGCCTATTTCAACCTGCTCGAAACAATGCCCGCCTTCGCGGCTCTGGTGCTGATCGTGCTCTACACAGGCAATGCCAACGCCACGACGGCGCTGGGCGCGCAGATATATTTCTGGGGCCGCGTGTTGTACTTCCCGGCATATCTCGCAGGAATTCCGTTCATCCGCACCATCATCTGGGTGATCTCGACCGCTGGTCTGGTGATGATCCTGTGGGAACTGCTGAAGCTGGCATTCTGATCTGATGACAAAAACAATCATGATCACGGGCGCAAGCCGCGGCATCGGGGCGGCATGCGCAGTGCTTGCTGCGAAGGCAGGCTATAGCGTTGCCATCAATTTCGTTTCCAATGAAGGAGCAGCCCGTTCGGTTCTCGAGCGGGTGCGTGCAGCGGGTAGCGATGGCCTGATCATTCAGGGTGATGTCGGCAATTCCACCGATATCAAGCGGATCTTTGCCGAAGCTGACAAGCTCGGCCCGCTTGCCGGGCTCATCAACAATGCGGGCATTGTGGACCGGCGTCAGCGGGTTGACCAAATGGATGTCGAGCGGCTCGAGCGCATGATGCGGGTCAATGTGACCGGTTCGATCCTTTGCGCTGGCGAAGCGGTTCGGCGCATGTCCACTCGCCATGGCGGCAAGGGCGGATCAATTGTCAATCTGAGTTCGGTTGCAGCAAAGCTAGGTGCGCCAGGCCAGTATGTGGATTATGCGGCGTCGAAGGGCGCCATTGACAGCTTTACCCTTGGACTTGCGCGAGAGGTCGCGGAAGAGGGAATTACGGTCAATGCGGTGCGGCCGGGCATTATCGACACCGATATTCATGCGTCCGGCGGAGAGCCTGACCGGGTCGCGCAGATGCGCAGTTCTGTGCCGATGAAGCGCGAGGGTAGCGCCGAGGAAGTGGCAGAAGCGATCCTCTGGCTGATGTCGCCTGCGGCCTCCTATGTCACTGGCACCATCATCGACGTTACCGGCGGACGGTGAAGGCCGAAGATGGAGCATGGCGTGATCCTGCCCGGCATTTCCCTGGAGATGGGTTACCTGGTTCTGGCGACCGTGCTGCTGCTGGTTCATGTTTCCATCCAGTCCTTTGCACTGAAAGCACAGACCGGCAACCGCTATACAATCGGATCGCGGGACGAGGAGATACGACCAACAGGGATGGCAGCCCGTGCGAAGCGGGCACTGAATAATTACCTCGAAACCTTTCCCGCCTTCATCGCCCTGGCGCTAGCTGTGGAAGTTACGGGAAAGGCGGACTGGTGGACAAGTTTGGGCGCAGCGCTATGGTTCTGGACACGCGTTGCCTATCTCCCCGCTTATATGTCGGGGCTGCCCTGGGCCAGAACATTCATCTGGAACGCCAGCATGGTCGGGTTGGTTGTCATTATTGTGCGGCTCGTTGTTTCGTGACAGTACCGCGCCGGAAAAAGGAGTTTAGGTATGGCTTATGATCTCGTGGTAATCGGTTCGGGTCCTGGCGGCTATGTCTGTGCCATCAAGGCGGCGCAACTCGGCTTGAAAACCGCGATTGTCGAGAAAATGCCAACCCTGGGCGGCACCTGTCTCAACATCGGCTGCATTCCGTCAAAGGCGTTGTTGCATGCTTCGGAAATGTTCCATGAGGCGGGACACGGGCTCGAGAAGCTTGGAGTCAATGTTTCCAAACCGAAACTCGACCTCAAGGCAATGATGGCGCACAAGGATGCGACGGTTAAGGCCAATGTCGATGGTGTTGCCTTCCTGATGAAAAAGAACAAGGTCGAGGTTTATCATGGCACCGGCTCGATCCCAGCTGCGGGCAAGGTGTCCGTCAGGGATGACGATGGCAAGGAAACGCTGCTGGAAACCAGAAACATCGTGATTGCAACCGGTTCCGACATCGCCGGAATTCCCGGTGTTGATGTCAAGATCGATGAAAAGACCATCGTTTCGTCAACCGGAGCAATTGCACTTTCCAAAGTGCCCGAAACCATGATCGTGGTCGGTGGCGGCGTGATCGGGCTTGAAATGGGATCGGTCTGGTCGAGGCTAGGCGCGAAGGTGACTGTGGTTGAATATCTCGACAAGATCCTGGGCAATATGGACGCTGATGTTTCCAAGCAGTTCCAGCGGATTCTGCAGAAGCAGGGATTCGAGTTCAAGCTGTCTTCGAAGGTGACTGCGGTGGAGAAATCCGCCAAGGGTGCCAAGGTGACCTTCTCGCCGGTAAAGGGCGGGGATGCGGAGACCCTCGAAGCCGATATCGTACTCGTTTCCACCGGTCGCAGGCCCTATACCGACAGTCTGGGGCTGGAGGCGCTTGGCGTGGAAATGGAGCGCGGCAAGGTCAAGACCCATCACTTCAAGACCAATGTTGATGGCATCTATGCCATCGGCGATGTAACCGACGGTCCGATGCTGGCGCACAAGGCAGAAGACGAAGGGGTTGCGGTTGCCGAAATCCTTGCCGGGCAGGCAGGTCATGTGAATTATGACGTCATTCCGTCGGTGGTCTATACCCAGCCTGAAGTCGCCTCGGTCGGCAAGAGTGAGGAAGAGCTCAAGGCCGCCGGTATCGACTATGTTGTCGGGAAGTTCCCGTTTACCGCCAATGGCCGTGCGCGTGCCATGAACCAGACTGACGGTTTCGTGAAGTTCCTGGCGGACAAGGTTACGGACCGGGTGCTTGGTGTTCACATTGTCGGATTTGGTGCGGGTGAAATGATCCATGAATGCGCGGTTTTGATGGAATTCGGTGGATCGTCCGAAGACCTGGGTCGCACCTGTCATGCGCATCCGACCATGTCGGAAGCAGTGCGCGAAGCTGCTCTCGCCACCTTTGCAAAGCCACTGCATATCTAGAATTTGCCACCAGGCAGTGACAATGAGTCCAAAACAAACGGGCAGGTCTGAACCTGCCCGTTGTGCCGTGCTGGAGGTAATGCTGTGCTGTTTGATGCCTATTCGGCCTTCTCCTCGACCAGCAGCTTGCTATCTGCCGTGTCGTGGGTGCTCATGGCTTCTTCTTCCTTGACGGTTTCCGCTTGAGCCACCGTCATGTTCTTGATGGAGGCGGATGCAGTGTGGCCGCCACATTCGGCATATGCCACGCCGGTACCTGCAAGGGCTGCAATCGCGAGGGCTGAAAGAATTGTCTTCATTTCGGTATCCTTCCTGTGATTGACACGCAAAAAGGTAACACGCGTTTCATTTCCTGAAATAGCGCTTGCGGTCACAAAGTGGTGAACAGGTTCAGCCGGAAACCGCTTCAACCTTGAAGCCCTGATGGCGCAGGAGGTTTACCAATCCTTCTTCTCCCGACAGGTGCAGTGCACCAACCGCCATGAAAACATTGCCCTTGGCCAGATGTTCAGCGGCACGCGCGGCCATGGTGTGGTTGCGCCGCGATACCAGCAATTCCTGGAATTCGGCATAGCCCTTGCCGGAATAGGTTTTGGGTGAAAAGGCACGAACCAGCGGCAGCAACATGCCGGTCTCGCCCTGTAGATAGAGCAATTTGGTGGTTTCCATCATGGAATCCGTCATGTCGGACAGCTGCAAGGTTTCGCTGAGCGCATTGACGTGGAACTCCTGGGGAATGCCCGAGACTGCCTTGAACTGTTCCTCGATGCTTTCAAGGCCGACCAATGTCTTGCCATCTGCCAGGGCACGCTTGCCGATGATGCTGTCGAGAACCTCTGCCCCGCCAGACTTGGCCTCAACCTCGCAAACAGGAATGGCGATCGCTGCTGCGACCATCCATGGCTGCATGTGGCGGGCGATTTCCCAGGGCATGTTTCGCGCTTCCACGGAAGCCTGGAGGGCAGGTACCGAATCACTCGCGATTTTCTGGTCAAGTGTCGAGCCGTCCATCAGAAGGGTCATTTCCTTGTACCGCAACAGCGCCTCGGTCATCTTTGTCCGGTCCAGCACTTCGGTATTCTCGATCAGGACCGAATCTGCTCTCTCGAATGCGGAATCTGCGGCTGGTTGCATCTGTGTGACGCGCGGATCGGCAGAATGCATGGTGCCCAACAGGAATGACGGCTTGAGCCCGTCGCGAGAGATTTTCCACATGACCGAATGGCCGTTCTCGACCTTCCCGGCTTCTGCAACGACCTCGGCAAATTTCTGTGGGTCCGACTGCTGCAGCTTCTCGACCAGGTTTTCGCCACGGCAGGTCATTTCGGCTGAAAGCGCCCTTTGAGCAGTGCCGAGAGACACCGCAAACAACAGGAAAAGCACGAGATTGGCTGCTGCAAAAAGCATCAGCGCCTTTTCTGCAAGGCGATCAGCTTTGGCAGGCGCAAAAGCCTGACTTTCTGGAAATCGGGTTTGCATTGCTCGGAAACCTCCAAATATCTGGAGCAATCCTGCCGGAAAATCATGCATATCCGGTTAAGGGAAAGAGCGGGGTTTTTACCAAAGACCGGCAGCGCCAGCGTCCGTGAAATGCGGATTCATGCTCTGGGGTGGGCTTTTTCATATACATCAAGAAGCCGGGCAGTATCGATGGCAGTGTAAATCTGGGTGGTGGAAAGTGACGCGTGACCGAGCAGCTCCTGGATGGTTCGCAGGTCGCCACCCTTGCCCAGAAGATGGGTGGCGAAGGAATGACGAAGTGCGTGCGGTGTCGCATTCTCAGGCAGGCCAAGCGCGCCGCGCATCCTTGCCATGGATCGTTGCAGGATCGCCGGCTGCAGGGGACCCCCGCGCGCGCCGCGAAACAGCGGTTCGTTCTCCGCAGGCTGAAACGGGCACAGCGCCCGATACTCGTCGACGGCCTCTTTCACAACGGGAAGAAGCGGGACCATCCTTGTCTTGCCGCCCTTGCCAAGAATGCGCAAGGTGCCGCCGGCTCCCTGGGACCAGGTGGCTGGCGTGATTGCCAGAGCCTCGCCAAGCCGCAATCCGCATCCATACAGCAATGCCATGATGGCGGCATCACGTGCACAAATCCACGGTTCCTCGTTCAACTGTTCACCGCTGCGGGTAAGGCGAATGGCCTGTGCCACGGAAACCGGTTTTGGCAATGTCTTTGGCTGGCGCGGGGCGCGGGTGATTGCGAGTCCGGCAGAACTTGCCCTGCCATCCTTTTCGAGGAAGCGAATGAATGAACGTATGCCTGCCAGACCCCGCCCCAGCGTTCTGGCGCCCGCACCTTCGCGACGCCGTTCAGCAAGGTAGCCGCGCAGATTTGCCGGGCGCAGATCGGCTATGTCGCAAATGCCGGGTGGGCCGCCGAGATAGCCCGTCAGGAACGAAAGGAACTGTCGGGTATCGCGCTCATAAGCCTCCAGAGTATTCGCCGCAAGGCGCCGTTCACCGGCAAGATGTGAAAGCCATGACTGCCTGGCTTGTGCAAGATCAGGGGCGCAGATGACAAGGTGGGCTTCGCTCATGCAGCCATACTAGGAGTGTATGGTGAACAAGGGGTTATCGAAGCCCGACAGGCGCCCGCCCTATTTCCCGATCTTCACTTGACGATTTTCTGGCCGGTCTTGGCCCAGTCGGCCAGGAAGGCATCAAGTCCCTTGTCGGTGAGCGGGTGCTTGACGAGCCCCTTCATCGTGGCTGGCGGGATTGTCGCTACATCCGCGCCGATGATGGCAGCCTGCTGGACATGATTGATCGAGCGAATCGAAGCCGCAAGTATCTGTGTTTCAAAACCGTAATTGTCATAGATGGCACGGATTTCGCGGATCAGGTCCATGCCGTCCATGCCAATGTCGTCGAGGCGTCCGATAAAGGGCGAGATATAGGTCGCGCCCGCCTTGGCAGCCAGCAGTGCCTGTGCCGAGGAGAAGCACAGGGTGACATTCGTCTGGTGGCCGGCAGAGGTCAGCGCCTTGCATGCCTTCAGGCCGGGAAGGGTCAGCGGCAGCTTGATGCAGATATTGTCGGCAATTGCCGCCAGGATTGCGGCTTCCTTCATCATGCCGTCGAAATCGGTCGCGGTGACTTCGGCAGAGACAGGCCCTTCGACGATGCCGCATATTTCCTTCGTGACTTCCATGATGTCGCGACCGGACTTGGCAATCAGGGAGGGATTGGTTGTGACGCCATCCACCAGCCCCAGATCGTTGAGTTCGCGGATTTCGGCAACGTCTGCTGTATCGACAAAGAATTTCATGTGCTTTTTCCTCGGATTGAACCGGCACCTGAGGCTGCCGGTACTGCCTGTGTCCTGTGTTGCGCATGGCAATATAGCAAAAGCAGCGCGAGGTCATTACCCTGCATGCCGACTCAGTGAAATCCGGTGTTTTATCCGTTGGCCCAGCAAAACGTATCAATCTTGTTACCCATCCCCGCAGAGCGGCCCTATACCTATGGGGTGCCTGAGGGCGTGGAATTGCAGCCGGGTGACATTGTGCAGGTGCCGCTGGGACCAAGACTGGTTGCGGGTGTTGTGTGGGATGCTGCTGTCGAAACGGTTGATTCGGCAAAGCTTCGCCAGATCGAACAGAAATTCGACTGCCCACCGCTGACGCGCGAAATGCGCAAGTTCATCCAGTGGGTCGCGGATTATTGCCTTGCTCGTCCCGGCATGGTGCTGCGGATGGTGCTTCGAACGCCGGCCGCCTTTGATCCGCCTGCTCCGATGAGCGGTTTGCGATATGCCGGTATCGAGCCTGAACGGATTACGGGGCCGCGCGAAGCGGTGCTTGAACTTGCCAGAACCGGAATGGCATGGACGAAATCCGGCCTTGCTCATGCCGCCGGTGTCAGTGCCGGAGTGGTTGATGGCCTGGCAAAAGCGGGCGTCTTCACGGCAGTGGACATTCCCGTGCCCCCCATCGTTGCCGCACCGGCAAGCACCTATAGACAGCCGGTCCTGTCGCCCGGGCAACAGGCCGCGGCTGATGAATTGCGCGCCAGTGTTGCGGCCGGTAGTTTTTCGGCCAGTCTTCTGGAGGGCGTGACAGGCTCCGGCAAGACCGAAGTCTATTTCGAGGCGGTTGCGCGTGCCATTGAACTTGGAAAACAGGTCCTGATCCTGTTGCCCGAAATCGCCCTGACGCCGAGCTTCCTGGAGCGGTTCGAATC
>JAGRLM010000472.1 GCA_020441795.1 Nitratireductor sp. | reverse complement strand
CGAATGACAGCGGCGGGTGTGAATTGGGACCGATCAAGAGGTGTCAACTGGTCGCCTGATTGAAACAGGTTCAGTGCTGCGAAGCCGTCTTCGGTGCCGTAGAATCCGGGAGGATTGTCAAAGCTGACACCCGGTGCCTTGCCTTCGGTCAGAACCAGCGGCTTTGCTTCCGGACCCGGAGCGCCAAGCTTGCCGGTCCCGTCGAGCAGGCGCAGTGGGGCAAGTGTTGCAGAGGCATTTGCTGCAGCCAGCGGATTGGAGCGCGACTGGTTCACGACGCGGCGCAGCATTTCGACAAAGGTTCCCGAGATTGGCAGATTGGACCAACTGGCCTCAGAGCCGGTATGAAACAGGACGAGCCAGCCATTGCCGCGCTTGACGGCGGTAACAAGCGGTGTCCCGTCTTCAAGCGTAGCCCAGGTCTTCTTTTCCAGGTCAATATCCTGCAGCGCCAGGACCTGCCTGCGAATGGAGACATCGCGCGGCGGCTCAATGCCGAAAAACGGGCTGGTCCGCTCAAACGGAGCCAATGCCTTGGGCGTGTCCCACGAAAGCGCGCTGTCGAGGTTTCGGTCGCCGCGGCGTAATTCCACCGGCAAAAGCGGATCGTCAGGGGCCGCTGCAAGGCGTGGTCCGGCAAAGCGGATCAACATGCCGCCTTTCTCGATCCAGGCACCGAGCGCATCGGCTGTATCTGCGGGGATTGTGCCAATATCGGCAAGCACGATTGCTGATACGCCCTGCGCCAGCAATTGCGGTACCGCAGTGCCGATATTGGCATCCGATGATTCACGCAGGTCGCTGAACGGGGCGAGGGCCCGCGAAATGTAGTAAAGGGGACTCAGCAGGGGTTGTGACAGATCGCCTGCCTCTCCGGAGACAAGGCCGACCAGCCTGCGCCTGTAACTGTCGTCGAGCAATTGCACTGCACCGGCATTTGCTGCTGCATCAACGGACACGCGAACTGCCTGATTGCGCAGTTCAACAGGTTCATCAAAACGGAAATCTGCCTCGGTCGCATCAGCTGCAAAGGTCACGATCCGGCGCGCAATCGGCAAGCCCTTGTTGTCGTGGGCGGTAACCTCGACCGTGTCGCTCTCACCAGCGGACGCACGAACAAGCTTCCCTGCCAATGCGTCCGGGTCATTCCTCACACCTGCGAGTGCCAGAATTCCGCTTTGCGGCGGCAGGATGATTTCCTGCTGACTGGCATTCCCGTTCAGTGCGTCTGCCAGTGCGCCGGTGCCGGGATACTGCAGGCCATCGGACAGGAAGAACACCGACCCGGGCGGCTGGCGCAGCGACGCCGCCTTGATGATAGGGGCAAATGCGCCATGGTCCGGCTTCAATGGCCGGGCCTCCAGGCTTTCGAGTTTTTGCAGTGCGGCTTCCGGATCAAGCGGAACGCCTGCCTCGGCCGGTTCGGCAGTTCCATATAGCAAGACCGTGCGATTGGCGTCGCGTGCCTCGCTTACCAGTGCTTGCGCCGTGGTACGGCGGTTCTCCCAGTTCGAACCCGATGCCCAGCCATTGTCGATGGCAATCAACACCGGTCCCTCGCCCTGGAGTTTCGTCTCGGCCGGATTGAAGACGGGGCCCGCCATTGCAAGAATGACAAAGGCTGCCATGGCCAGGCGAAGGAGCGTCAACCACCAAGGGCTTTGGGCTGGTGTTTCCTCGCGATGCACCAGCTTTGCCAGGATTTTCAGCGGCGGGAACATTTCGCTTTGCGGACGCGGTGGCGTCAGGCGGAGCAGCCACCAGATCAGGGGCAGCAGACCGAGTGCCAGCAATATCCAGGGTGAGGCGAAAGCAAGGGGTAAACCGGCCATTATCGCATTCCCCCGTTCTGGCTCATATGGATATGCAGGGATGTCAAAGCCTGGGAGGCAAGGCTGTCAGTGTGATGCAATGTATGCGACCAGCCAAGGGCAGTTGCTGCCTTGCGGATGGCAGCGACATGGGCGCGAAACAGGCCCGAATAGCTGTCGCGAAGACTAGCTGCACTGCCTGCCGTGACTTTCTCGCCGGTTTCCGGATCCGAGAATTCAATCCGTCCGGCATAAGGAAAGACCTCTTCCACCGGATCGACAATCTGCACGAGGTGCCCTCTGATACCGGTTCTTGCAAGCGTTGACAGGCGCGTTGCGACCAGTTGCGGGTCGTCTAGGAAATCCGAAAACAGCACAATATCGCTGCGCCCGGTAACATCGAGGCTGGAGGGGAAAGTGGTCTGTGGCTCTGCCAGCGACAGTGCTTCGCCGATGCGCTCTGCACCCTGCCTTGAAACGATGGGCCGTGTCAGTCCGGCAAGGCCGATACGCTCGCCGCTGCGGGCAAGCAGCTCTGCCAATGCCAGCCCCAGAACCACGGCTCGCGATTGCTTGGAGACCGTGGCGAGCTTCGACTTGAACAGCATCGAGGGCGATTCATCGATCCATATCCAGACCAGATGCGTCGCTTGCCATTCGCGGTCGCGGATATAGACATAGTCGTCGCGGGCAGAGCGGCGCCAATCTATGGAGGCCATGTTCTCGCCCTCGACATAGGGCCTGAACTGCCAGAAATTCTCGCCTATACCGCGCTTTCTGCGGCCATGCCAGCCGGCATGCACATTGTTTGCGACATGGCGTGCTTCAATCAGCAGGTCGGGAATGAGGGATGCGCGCGCCCGTGCGCGCGCCATCGTGGATTGGCTTGACTCGCGTTCTGCGGCGTTGCCGATCGATGCCATCAGCCGATCCGCCGCATGCGATCGGCAATCACGTCCTTGACCGTCGTCTTGCGCTCGGCTGCGCGAGCGGCGAAGGACAATTGCATGCGATGCTGCAATACTGGTTCAGCCAGCGCCAGAACATCATCGACGGAAGGAGCGAGGCGACCCTGTATCAGGGCGCGAGCGCGGGTTGTCAACATCAGTGCCTGGCTGGCGCGTGGCCCCGGTCCCCATTCGATGAAGCCGTTCATTTCATCATCCACGCCGCCGGGGCGCGAGGAGCGCACCAATTCCAGGATTGCGTTGACAACGCTGTCGCCGACCGGGATGCGGCGGACCAGGGCCTGCATTTCCTGAAGGCGCTCGGCGGTGAAGGCCTTCTTTGCCTTCACATCTCTCGAACCGGTAGTTTCAAACAGGATCTGCTTTTCGGCTTCGAGGCTCGGATAGCCTACATCGATCTGCATCAGGAAGCGGTCCAG
>JAGRLM010000471.1 GCA_020441795.1 Nitratireductor sp. | reverse complement strand
GCCCCGATTTCATCAAGCGAAGATAGGTCCTGACGGTCGATCCATGCCAGAAAGCGGGTCATGGCAATGCCGTCTCGCAAATGGGCCCGGCGCATGCCTGCAAGTTCAGCTTCGTTCTTGATGGCGCGCAGCAGTATTACGGGGTCGCGCCGCTCGACGATTTCTCCCTTGCCTTCGACAATTGCATCCCGGATTGCCGTATTGACCAGGGCCGGATCCGCCATGATTTTTCTGCCTTCGGCAAAGGAGCGCAAATCTGCAGCAAGGCTTGCCGGATGGGCAATCTCGCAATGTGCTTCGAGATGGGCCTGGGTAGCAGCATCGAGCTTTTGACCCTCAATGAAAATCCTGGCCTTGCCTTCAAGCGGAATCAGCGCCCATGACAGTGCAACCGGAATATGGGCAATGTCGCTGCCACGGATATTGATTGCCCAGCATACGGATGCGGGATCGGAAAGTATGACGGCGTCCGCGCCAGCTTCCAGGACCTTGTCTGTGATGGCGGCCAGTTTGCCCGCCACATCCTGCCCCGCCAATGCCGCGTCGCGGATGCTGGCATTTCCCGATGGCCGCTGTGGGCGGTCTTTCCAGATTCGGTCAACGAGATTTTCGGTCGCGACCAACCGCGCATTGGCCTTGCCCGCCGCAGCCAGGAAGGACTTCTCCTGCGCCATGGTCATGAGCCAGGGATCGTAGCCGATGCGCATGTCGCTCGCATTGTCGCCAATCCATTTCGCCGGTCCCTCGCTGACAAGATCAGCAAAGGCAAACGACGCCGGATCGCATTGGTTCCTGGCCTGCAGGGTGTATCGCCCATCGACGAAGAGGACGGCGCTTGTGCCGGTCACGATGCAAAAACCGGCCGAGCCGGTGAAGCCGGTCAACCAGGAAAGCCGCTCGGCATCGGCTGGCAGATACTCGTTCTGCTGCTCGTCGGAATGGGGGACAAGAAAGGCATCAATGCCTGTTTCCGCCATTGCGGCCCGAAGCAGGGCAAGACGGGGAGCAGCATTGCCGGGTGAGGTGCGGGAATCGAATTTCTGAAACATGGCGTGACGCTAGCAACAGCTTACGGGAACGACAATCGCTTCTGCTTTCTGGCCAGCGATTGGTGCTGCCAAAACCGGCAATTGCCCTGGATATATGCAAAAAACACAAAAGATTGACGATTAATGAACCAAGCCATGCGCGCGACGCAAGGCTTGCTTGCAGTTTCGGTCCTTGTCCAATGCTGCGGCGCAACATAACTTTCAGGGCAGGGAGCGAGGCAATGTAATTGCTTCTCTGAAAGGAACTGCCATGAACTTCTTTGGTGATATCGGTCGTGTAGCCCGCAATGGTCTCAACCGCATGGTCGAGGCGCGTGAACGCCAGGCCCGTCGCTATGTCAATGCCACCCTTCTGGGGCTGGATGATGAAACACTGGCCCGCTCGGGCTTTGATCGCAAGCAGCTTGAAAAGCAGGGTGCGACCCACTCACCCTTCTGAACGAGACCTGCACCAGGTAAAAGAAAAAGGCGGAGCCAACTGGCCCCGCCTTTTTTGTTCAAGCCGATATGGCATCAGCCATTGGCAAAGGGCAGTGCGACGAAAGCCTGCGCATTGCCATGTTCGACCAGAAGCAGGACCGAGTTGCGGCCGGCCTTTTTCGCCATCGCGATCTGCCGTGCAGCATCCTGCGCACCGTCGACCGGTGTCTGGTTGACCGACAGGATGATATCGCCATCCTTCAAGCCTTCTTCATTGGCCTTGTCGCCGGTAACATCGGTGATGAGTGCGCCACGGGTTTCTTCAGGGACATCCATTTGCTGACGTTGGTCGGGCGTGAGGTCCGCAAGTTTCAGGCCAAGGTCGGGAACCATGGTTTCGCCAGATGACAATTCTGGCTGGTCATTGTTGCTGTCGGCAGAGGCGGTCTTGCCCAGGTCCGGATTGCCAACCTTGATGTCGAGATCTTTCTGCTTGCCATTGCGCCACACGCTGATCTGGCTGTCGGTGCCGGGAGAAAGATCGGCAACCGCCCGTGACAGCGCCTTGGGATACTTGATATCCTTTCCACCGAAGGCCGTTACGACGTCGCCGGGCTTCAGGCCGGCCTTCTCTGCGGGTGAATCCGCCGTGACATCGGCAACCAGTGCGCCTTCTTCCTTCGAAAGGCCGATTGCTTCGGCAACATCCTTGGTAACCGGCTGGATCTGGATTCCGATGAAGCCGTGTTCGATCGAACCATGCTCGATGAGACGGGCGACGATTTCCCTGGCCTGGTCGGATGGAATGGCAAAGCCAACCCCGACATTGCCGCCATTTGGCGAATAGATGGCGGAGTTGACGCCAATCACTTCACCATTGGCATTCAACAGCGGGCCGCCGGAATTGCCGTGGTTGATGGCTGCGTCGACCTGGATGAAATCATCATAGGGTCCGCTATGGAGATCACGACCGCGAGCAGAAACGATACCGGCGGTAACGGTGGTGCCAATGCCAAAGGGATTGCCGATGGCCAATACCGGATCACCGGCAGCAGCCTTGTCTGAATCGCCCCATGAAACAGCAGTCATTGGCTTGTCGGCATTGATCTTTACGACGGCCAGATCGGTCTTGGCATCACGACCTACCAACGTGCCTGCAAGCTCGGTTCCGTCATCAAGCACGACCTTGATCTCGTCGGCACCATCAACAACATGGTTGTTGGTAACGATCATGCCGTCAGCAGAAATAACGAAGCCGGAACCCAGTCCGCCGCTACGGTGGCGTGGCGCTGGCATTCCGCGCTGGCCCGGAACCTGACCTGGAAAGCCGCGCTCGTTAAAGAATTGCTGGAAGAACTCATCGAATGGCGTTCCCTGCTGAAACTCGCGTGAGGCAACGGCAGGCTCAGGCTTGGATGACGTGATAATGGTCACGACGGCGGGCTTGTCTGCCTTTACGACAGAGGCCCATGAAATGGACTGGGCCTGTGCGGCAGGCTGGATGGCCTCATCGGCAATGGCTACACCGGTGGAAAAGAACGAGCCGTGGGGTGAGGACAGCGCGATCACGAGGGCTACAAGGCCGGCACCGGCAAGGGCGGACACGCGGCCGGATTTGAGGATTGATTTGGCAGACATGATTGTCTCCTTCTTTGTTTGTTCTGGATTCTTGCGCTTTCGCGCGATGGAAGTCTGGTGTCCGTCGATCAGAGGCGCATCATTGCGATGCGCCTCCGCCCATCTGGGTCACTTCATGATCGTGACGGACTTGGCCATGTTCTTGCCGCCGGTCATGTCGAAGCTGATCTGCACTTTCGTCCCGGCCTTCACGGCAGGATTGGAAAAGCCCTTTGGCAGCCAGTAGGTGGCGCCATCGGTAAGTGTGACTGAATCAGCCTTCTGATCGAAGGATTTCACGGTCCCGTTTGCAGTCTGGGCTGCAAAGGCGAGGGTGGAAGTAGCGAGAATGGCAGCTGCTGCTGCGGTAGTGATCAAGGCACGCATGGTGTCTCTCCTTGAATTTGGTGCCGGCCCGAACGTCTCGGCGCATGGCACACGAACCTGAAGCCGTCCGGTTGCGTCGCGTCACGGGAAAATAATGTCTCCCGCCGGCGCTTCCCGGCTTCGGCATGCGGTTTACGCCTCGTCGTGCTTGTTATGCCAGTTAACAAAAAATAATTCTGATGCCGCCTTGTTCGCCATATTCCTGCCAAATCAAGCGATAGTCGCGCGAGACTTCGTTAAACTTTGAAATATAAAGTCAGCGGAATTTTTCCCCTGACGGTTTAGTATGAGCTGTCAGACCGCCTGGCGGGTCAAGGGTTTGTATTTGCGGGTTCAAGCATGCAGCATGTTCTTGTTTTTGACGTGGACGGAACGCTGACGGCGTCACGTCGCCCGATGGACGGTGCCTTTGCCGCATTTTTCCGGCAATTGGTCGAGCGGTATCCGATCTATCTTGTAACCGGCAGTGACTGGGGCAAATTGTGCGAGCAGGTGCCGGGCGATATTCGCGAAGGCGTGCGCGGTGTCTTCTGCTGCTCTGGAAACGAATTGTGGCACAAGGGCGTTGCGCTGTTTTCGATGAGCCACAGCTTTCCCGATGACTTGTCCGCCCTGGCGCTGGAACTGGTCAATCAGAGCCGGTTTCCGCTGCGTACCGGGCGGCATGTCGAGCCGAGAACGGGTTCGCTCAATGTTTCAGTGGTTGGACGCAATGCCGGCCTTGCGGAACGGCGCAGCTATGTCAGGCATGATGCCAGGCATCACGAGCGCGAAGCGATGATTGCTGCCATCGAGGAGCGGTTCCCCGACTATGAGGCGCATCGCGGCGGCGAGATCTCCATCGACATTTCCCCGCGCGGCTGGAACAAGGGCAGGGTGGCGAAAGAGTTGGTGTCGCGCCATCCCGATGCGCAGATCGATTTTTTCGGTGACCGGATTTCGGATCGCGGCAATGATGCCCCGCTCGCGCAGGCACTGCGCGAGATGGGTAGTCACCATCATGTTCAGGAAGTCCGCGAGCCTGCCGAAACCTTTGCCATTTTGCGCAGTCGCTACCCTGTCAACGTGGGTATCCAGCAACAGGCCGGAGTGGCGTGAGCCCTCAGCCGCGCTTTCTCAATACCAGTACCAGCCAGTTGTCGCGGATATGTGCCTTGATGAAATCCAGTCCGTGCAGCCGGTAGGTCGCAACGATACGCGCTCTTTGGTGCGGCAGTAATCCCGACAGGATGACGGTAGCACCCGGCGCACAATTGGCGGCAAGATCGCGCGCAAGTGCCTGCAACGGGCCTGCCAGGATGTTGGCAATCACCAGATCGAACGGCCCTTCCTCACGGAACGCACGATGCGAGAAGCCTGGAGCAGTTTCACATCTGATGCGTGATGCAACACCGTTGAGCCGGCAGTTCTGTCGCGCAACATCGACTGCAACGGGATCGATGTCGGTGGCCAGAATCCGCGCTGGCAGTGACCGGGCAACCGCGATCGCCAAAACGCCCGAGCCGGTGCCGAGATCAAGCGCCCTGTGGTAGCTGTTTTCCTTGAGGCATCGGCCCAGCATGTCTAGGCAACCTGCCGTGGTGCCGTGATGACCGGTACCAAAAGCAAGGCCGGCGTCAATAAGCATGGCATGTTCATGCGCGCGCGGCACGTCGCGGTCATGGCTGCCGTGAACGATGAAGCGGCCAGAACGCACCGGCACAAGCGCACGCAGGGTTTTTGCCACCCAGTCGTCGTCTTCCAGCGGCTCATGGCCAATTCCCGTTGGCAGGCCCGCTGCTTCCAGTGCCAGGGTCATGCGCGTTTCGGCTTCCTGCGCATGCTCGGTGTCGGCATAGACCGACACGCTCCAAATGCCGTTGTCCTCGTCAACCTCGAAGGCGGAGACCGGCCAGCCATCTTCTTCGAAGACATCTTCGAGCAGCGCCGAAACCCTTCGCGCAGCAATTGCATTGGTAGCGATGAAAAGCCTGGTTTGCTTCATTGCCTGTTTCGCCTCATTGGGTTTCAGTTCTTTCGGTGTCGGTAGTCCCGGCCTTCTCGGCTCGCGGGTCTCGTTCGGGTTTCGGGCCGAAAGAAATCACAAGCGAACCGGAAGACGGGTCGGGATTGGCCTGAGTCGAGACGAAACGCAATTCCTTTGACGGATTGACCCACAGGAG
>JAGRLM010000039.1 GCA_020441795.1 Nitratireductor sp. | reverse complement strand
TGTCGCAATGGATCATGTGGGAAGTTTCGGCACTGTTCGAGAATATCGGCGTCATCCATGACGGCATGGGGATGATGTCCATCCCCCACAATGTTGTTGATGCAAAGGGCGCGTCGAAACTTTCCGCCCAAAAGGGCGAGATCGAATTCGATGCAATCAGCTTCCATTATGGCAAGGAAGGCGGGATCATCGAGAATCTGTCGCTGAAGATTGAAGCCGGTGAAAAGATCGGACTGGTTGGCAGGTCGGGTGCGGGCAAGACGACGCTGACCAATTTGCTGTTGCGGTTCTATGATCTTGAAGGTGGCACCATCCGGATAGACGGTCAGGACATTTCGAAAGCCAGCCAGGATTCGCTACGCGCCAATATCGGTGTCGTCACGCAGGACACGTCACTGCTGCATCGCTCGATCCGCGACAACATTGCCTATGGCCGCGAGAGCGTTTCGGATGCCGAAATCATCGAGGCTGCCAAGCGCGCCAAGGCATGGGATTTCATCCGTGATCTGACAGACCAGAAGGGCAGGGTCGGGCTTGATGCCCATGTCGGGGAACGCGGCGTCAAGCTCTCGGGCGGGCAGCGCCAGCGCATTGCCATTGCGCGGGTGTTTCTCAAGGATGCGCCAATCCTCATTCTTGATGAGGCGACGTCAGCGCTCGATTCCGAGGTCGAGGCGGCCATTCAGGAAAACCTGTTCGAGCTGATGCAGGGCAAGACAGTGATTGCGATAGCGCACCGGCTTTCAACAATCGCGCAGCTTGATCGGCTGGTGGTGATGGATCATGGCCGGGTTGTTGAAAGTGGCAATCATGATGCGCTGGTCAGGAATGGCGGCCTGTATGCGGATTTGTGGGCGCGTCAATCGGGCGGGTTCATAGCGATACCCGACATTGCCGCGAACGAGGATGAGCAAGACGCGGCTGCACCCAGAAAAGGTGCCGCCGAGTGAGCCTGCTTGATCCAGTTTACCGCCTGTTCGAATCCTGGATTGATCCCTTCAAACCGCGGCAGGACTACGAGCCTCCGAACCGGTTGCTTGCCTATGTCTGGTATTATGTCGGCCAGGCAAAATGGGCGTTCGCGGCGATGCTGCTCTACGGCTTCCTCAATGCCGTGATCGAGGCATCGCTGTTCACCTTTGTCGGCAAGACGGTTGACATACTTGCTGCAGCCGAAACTTCCGGTCTCAAGGCGCAAGGCTGGTCCGGTCTTGCGCAAAACCATGGCTGGCAGTTGCTGGTGATGCTGGGCGTCGTTGCTGTCGGACGCGGGATCGTGATTGCCTATGGCGCGCTGATCGAGGAACAGGTGATCGTGCCGGGCTTCTTCACCATGATGCGCTGGCAAAGCCACAAGCATGTCATTGCCCAGTCGCTCGGTTTTTTCCAGAACGACCTGTCAGGACGGATAGCCCAAAAAGTGTTTCAGGGCGGGCAGGCGACTGGAGACATGATGATCGCGCTTTTGCAGATCATCTGGTTCATCGCTGTCTATGCGGCCACCACGCTGACGCTGTTATCGTCGCTTGATATCCGGCTCGGTGGCGTTGTTGTCCTCTGGATAATCGCTTTCGTGGTGATTGCCCGCAAATATGTGCCGCTCATTCGCCATCACGGCAAGCTGACGGCAGAAGCCGGATCACTGCTGACGGGCCGCATGGTTGATGGCTATTCAAATATCATGACGGTGAAACTGCATGGGGCGTCGTCCAGCGAAGAACATTTCATTCGCGAGGCGATGGTGGGCCAGTACGAGGCTCTCAAGAAATTCACCCGTGCCTTGTCTGGCGTGCGTATATCGCTGTCCTCGGTATCCGGCCTGATGATTGCCATGATCGGCTGGCTTTCGATCGATCTTTGGCTGGCTGGCGAAATATCAACCGGTTCCGTAGCTTTCGCGCTGGCTCTGACCTTGCGGCTCAATCTCCTGCTTGGCAGGTTGATGGGCAATCTCAACGGGTTCTTCCGGTCGGCAGGCACTGCGCAGAACACGATGGAACTGGTCGCACAGCCGCTTGGGCTCCTTGATGCGCCGGACGCAAGGCCGCTAGAATATAGCGAAGGCCATATCGAAGTCCGCAATCTGAAATTCCACTATGGCAAGGGGAGCGGTGTGATTGACCGATTGTCACTCGATATCCGGCCAGGCGAAAAGATCGGACTGGTAGGGCCTTCTGGTGCAGGAAAATCCACGCTCGTCAATCTGCTGCTGCGTTTCCACGATCTTGAAGGAGGCTGCATCCTGTTTGACGGGCAGGATATCGCAAAGGTGACGCAGGACAGTCTGCGATCGCGGTTTTCGCTGGTTCAGCAGGAAACAGCACTTTTTCATCGCTCCGTGCGGGAGAATATCGGCTACGGAAAACCCGATGCGAGTGAAGCAGAAATCGAGGCTGCGGCGAAAAAAGCGCATGCGCATGACTTCATCGAGGGGCTGGTCGATGGCAAGGGACGAACGGGCTATGATGCGCGGGTCGGCGAGCGCGGGGTCAAATTGTCCGGTGGGCAGCGCCAGCGGATAGCAATTGCAAGGGTGTTTTTGCGCGACGCACCGGTGTTGATCCTCGACGAAGCGACATCGCAGCTTGATTCAGAAGTGGAAGCTGCGATCCAGGAAAATCTGTTTGCGCTGATGGAAGGCAAGACCGTAATTGCCATTGCGCATCGGTTATCGACGATTGCCGCGATGGACCGGCTTGTCATCCTCGACAAGGGTGCCATTGTCGAAACAGGAAGCCATGGTGAATTGCTGAAACTGGACGGACTTTACGCTGCGCTCTGGAAGCGGCAGTCGGGCGGGTTCATCGCAGACAGGATATAAGCGGGAAAGTTTGGAATGGACGGTCTCGAACTGGAAGCCGAGGAAGTGGCGATGCTTGCCGGCGATGCAGGCGAGGCAAAGCGCTTTGCCTTCATGTTGCTGACGCGCTTTGCCACGGCTGTGGGTGCCAGCCGTTTTGTCGGGATCGAGGCTGCGCATATTGATGGCTGTCTCTATCTCGGCGAGGTCAGTCTGGACTTTGTCGAGCACCTGGCGCGGGCAGGCGGGCGCGTAGCAGTGCCGACCACGCTCAATGTCGGTTCTGTCGATCTCATCCATCCGGAATTGTTTCGAGGTGAAATCGAACTCGCCAGCAAGTCAGCGAGGCTGATGCGCCTGCATGAGGAACTGGGTTGCGTGCCAACCTTCACTTGTGCGCCATATCAGACCATCTTTCGTCCGCGCGAGGGCGCGCAAATAGCCTGGGGAGAATCGAACGCGATTGTCTTTGCCAATTCCGTGATTGGTGCGCGCACCAACCGTTATGGCGATTTCATCGACCTTTGTTGCGCGATAGCGGGCCGCGCACCCTATTTCGGCCTGCATGTTCCCGGGAACAGACGTGCGAGCATGCTGGTGGAAATCGCATCCCTGCCGCCGGAATGGAATGAAGCAGGTCTTGCCCATGTTGCGGTGGGTCATGCCATTGGCCGGATGTGCGGCGATGCCATTCCGGCAATTGTCGGACTGCCGCAAGGCAACGAGGATGATCTGAAGGCACTTGGCGCAGTCGCCGCCTCTTCGGGGTCGGTCGGCATGTTCCATGTGGTTGGCGTCACGCCGGAGGCAGCGACCATGGAAGACGCGTTTCAGGGGCACGAGCCCGAGCGTGTCATCAGGCTTGATGCCGATGATTTGCGTCAGATCGTGCGGAAATTGTCCACGGTTGCAGACGGTACGAAACTGACCGCCATATGCCTCGGTACGCCGCATTTTTCGTTTCAGGAATTCGAGGCGTTGATGCCTCTGCTGGGCGATGGCGGCTTTGCTGTCGATTTCTACATCAATACCGGGCGGCATGTGCTGAACCAGCTTGAGACCTGCGGCTGGAAGGAAAGGCTGGAGGCGGCAGGCATTACGCTCGTCATCGACACCTGCACCTACGTAACGGCAGTCGTGCGGGATTTGAGCGGCGCTGTCATGACCAATTCGGGGAAATGGGCCTATTACGCTCCTGGCAATATCGGCGTTCAGGTCGCTTTCGGGTCGCTTGCTGATTGCGTCGCCTCGGCGAGGGCAGGAAGGGTGGTGCGCCTGTGAGCCTTGAAGCGGAAATTTCGGCTGCTGCACTGACCCTTGTTCCGGGAGCGGCATCGGGCGAAACGCTCTGTCTGGATGAGCCGCTCAGTTTCTGGGGCGGGCTTGATAGTGCAAGCGGATTGATCATTGACCGATGGCATCCCCAGCACGGCCAGTCGATGAGCGGGAAAGTCCTGCTGATGGCTTCTGGCCGGGGGTCGAGCTCGGGCAGTGCAGTCCTGGCGGAAGCCATTCGGCTTGGCACCGGGCCGGTGGCAATCGTGCTGCTGAAGCGTGATCCCATTGTCATTGTGGGCGCAGCAATTGCCGCCGAATTGTACTCGATTTCCTGTCCGGTGATCCTTGCTGGTGACAGCGACTGGAAGCAGCTTCGGGGGGCTGCCCGCCTCGAAGTCGAGGCTGATCAGCGGTTGGCGAAAATACGGGTTGCGAAAAGCAAAAATCGGGATATTGGCAATGCGTAATCCGGCGATATTGCCGGTATCATGTCATTGGGCACTGCATTGGCCTTTCACGTCCGTCACCCTGTCTGGATTTCGACTGCCACCGGAAAGGCGGCCTGGGCGTTTGCCGCACTGTTTTTCCTTGAATCAATTGCGCGGGCTTCGGTGGCGACGGTCTTCCCGCTGCATGCCTATGCGCTGTTTGGCAACAAGGAAACAGTCAGCATAGTCTATACCGGGGTGGCGCTTGCCGCGCTTGCCTGTTCGTTCCTGATCCCCACCATGATCCGGCTGTTTTCAAGACGGTGGAGCTATACGCTGGGGGCAGTCAGTGTTGCGATGTGCGGCGTGGCGCTCGCGTTCGACAACAAGGAAGGCCAGGTTGCGGCGATGTTCCTGCGCACCTTCGGTGCGGCAACGCTTAATGTATCGCTGAACCTCTATATCATGGACCATATCCGCAAGAGCGATCTCGTGCATACCGAGCCGCTTCGCTACGCAGTCTCGACGCTGGCGTGGATCGTGACACCGCTGGCGGGCGTCTGGCTTTACCAGCATTTCGGCATCATTGCCGCGTCCATGGTGCCGCCGCTGGCAGCATTGGTTCTGCTTTGCGTGTTCTGGTATTTGCGGTTGAGCGAGAAGGGCCCGATACGGCCCGGCAAGATCACACCGCCAAATCCGGTTGCCTCGATCGGACGGTTTTTCTCCCAGCCGAGGCTGCGGCTTGCCTGGCTCATTGCCTTCGGGCGTTCCAGTTTCTGGGTCACGTTTTTCATCTATGTCCCGATCCTGATGATCGAGGGCAATGCAGGACCACTGGCGGGCGGCATCGCGATTGCCGCTGGCAATGCCATGCTGTTCAACAATCTGCTGGTTGCGCGCTGGGCACGGCGTTATTCGCTGAGGGTAATGATATCTCTGGCTTTCCTTGCAGGTGCTGTTCTTGTATCAGCGGCAGGACTGGCAGGAACGCGGCACGCAATTCTCGCCGGGACGATGATGGTGCTGGCTGCGTTTTTCATTTCCATGCTCGACGGATTGGGTCCAATACCGTTTCTGCGGGCGGTGCGGTCTTATGAGCGTCCGCAAATGACCACCGTCTACCGTACCTATCTCGATGCGTCGGAACTGATCCCGCCGTTTCTCTATGTTTTTGCCTTCATGGCCTTTGGCTTTTCCGGCGCCTTCTATGTGCTT
This sequence comes from Nitratireductor sp., assembly GCA_020441795.1. Taxonomy (GTDB): domain Bacteria; phylum Pseudomonadota; class Alphaproteobacteria; order Rhizobiales; family Rhizobiaceae; genus BOKV01. Next base: position 4,114 of record JAGRLM010000039.1, on the reverse strand, counting down.
GCAACGCTGTTTGCCGTGACGGGTCTTACCGTCCTCAAATTCCTGCCAAGGCAAATGTGATGCAAACTATCCCGATTCATGAAATGGCGGCGCTGCTCGCTGCTACCTGCTGGGCGCTTTCAAGCGTGGTATCGGCAGGGCCGGTTGCCCATCTCGGGCCGCTCGCCTTTACGCGGATCCGCATGACCATCGTCTTGTTCATGCTGGCTGGCTGGGCCATTGCAACGGGTGGCTGGCAGACCATTGCCCCTGATCAGTTGCTGCCGATAGGGCTTTCGGGGGCCATTGGCATTTTCATTGGTGACACGATGCTGTTCATGGCGCTGAGCCGTGTGGGTCCGAGGCGCTCGTCGATTGTCTTTGCTACCCATGCGCCGATGTCGGTGTTGCTGGGATGGCTGTTTCTGGGTGAAACGCTGAGCGGGCGCGAACTTGCAGGCATCGCACTGGTCATTGTCGGGGTCATCCTGGCTATCATCTTCGGCAAGCGGCGTTCGCAGTTGCATCATTGGGAGAGCGTCAAGGGTCCATTGTGGATCGGTATCGCATTCGGCCTGGGTGCAGCCCTTTCGCAGGCTGTCGGATCACTGATCGCGCGACCCGTGATGGAAACCGGGGTCGATGCCGGTTCGGTATCGGCTGTCAGGGTCGGCGTTTCCGTGGTCTGCTTCTATATTGCCTACCTCTTCGTGCCGCGCCTGATGCGTCCGGCCAATCCGCTGACCTGGAATGTCGGGCTTACCGTCGCCTTTTCGGGTTTCATTGCCATGGCGCTTGGCATGACCTTCGTGCTCTTCGCGCTGGCTGGCGGCGAGGTTGGCATCGTTGCTACACTTTCTGCGACAGCGCCTGCGCTTATCCTGCCGATCATCTGGATACGGACCGGGGAAATGCCGGCATGGGGTGCCTGGATCGGCGCAGCACTCGTGGTCGTGGGAAGCTCGCTCATCGTTACCGTTTGAGTGGTATCAGCCTTCCATCTCCTCGCGCAGCAATTCAAGCTCCAGCCATTGCTCTTCCATTGCTGCCAATGCCTGTTCGCGCTCGGCCAGTGACTTTGCCCAGGCGTCAAACTGGGCCGGGTTTCTGGCGTATAAGCCGGTATCTGCCAGCGCAGTCTTCAGTTTGGTGATTTCTACTTCCAGCTTTGCCATATCCTTTGGCAGGGTCTCGAGAGCATGTTTTTGCTTGAAGGAAAGTTTCCCCTTGCCCTTGTTTGCTGGAGACGCTGGCGCTGCTGCGCCCTTTGATGTGTCCCTGACCTGTGGCTGCCTTTGCTGTTTTCGCGCGATGACGCCAGATCCTTTCTGGGCAACCATATCTGAATATCCGCCTGCATATTCGCGCCACACCCCGTCACCATCAGAGGCAATGACAGAGGTGCAGATGCGATCAAGGAAATCGCGGTCATGGCTGACCAGAATGACGGTGCCTTGATAAGCCGAGATGAATTCCTGCAAGAGGTCCAGCGTTTCGAGATCGAGATCGTTTGTGGGTTCGTCGAGAACCAGCAGGTTCGATGGTGTACGCAGCCCGCGCGCCAGCATCAACCGGCCGCGCTCGCCACCCGACAACACATTGACAGGCGTTCCTGCCTGTTCTGGCAGAAACAGGAAGTCCTTCATGTAGCTCATGACATGCTTGACGGTCTCGCCAATGGTGACCTGGTCACCTGCCTTGTCGGTCAGTGCATCGCGCAGCGTCCAGGCTGGATCAAGCGCTGCACGTTTCTGGTCGATGACAAGAACATCCAGGTTGATGCCAAGCCTGATCGTGCCCGTATCAGCGGATGTCTTGCCGGTGATCAGGTTTACCAGTGTCGTCTTGCCTGCTCCATTGGGACCGACAACGCCAACCCGGTCACCGCGATGGATGATGGTTGAAAAGTCGCGGACAATTGCACGCTCGCCATAGGCCTTGGAAACATGGTCAAGCTTGGCCACCAGCTTGCCGGAGCTTTCGCCCTCTGCGGTGGTCAGCTTGACCGACCCCGCCACCTGTTTCTGGTTGGCGATTTCCCTGCGAAGCGAGGCGAGTTCGTGGACACGGCGCATGTTGCGCTTGCGCCTGCCGGAAACGCCATGGGTGATCCAGTGTTCCTCGCGCACGACCTTTCGGTTGGCCTTGTGGCGTTCGGCTTCCTCATTTTCCAGAAATGTGTCGCGCCAGTCCTCGAATTCGCCAAAGCCCTTGTCGAGGAGCCTCGTCTCGCCACGGTCTATCCAGAGCGTGCGGCGCGACAGGGATTGCAGGAAGCGGCGGTCATGACTGATGAGCACAATCGCGGAGCGCGCGCGCTTCAACTCGCCCTCAAGCCATTCGATTGCCGGGAGATCGAGATGGTTGGTTGGTTCGTCGAGCAACAGGATGTCCGGTTCCGGCGCAAGCGTGCGGGCAAGGGCCGCGCGCCGCGCCTCGCCACCAGAAAGCGCGGCGGGGTTTTCATCACCAGTCAGCCCCAATTCCATCAGCAGGTATCGTGCACGGTGATGATCGTCTGCCGGGGCCAGTCCCGCCTCGACATAGTCGAGCACAGTCTTGAAGCCTGAAAAATCGGGTTCCTGAGGCAGGTAGCGCACGGTCACGCCAGGCTGCACAAAGCGTTCGCCCGAATCGGCCTCTACCATTCCGGCCGCCATTTTGAGCAAAGTCGACTTGCCGGAGCCGTTTCTTCCCACCAGGCAAAGGCGATCGCCCTCGAAAACGCTGATGGACGCCCCCTCGAGCAGGGGAGTCCCTCCGAAACCGAGGTGAATGTCTTCGAGAAAGAGGATTGGCGCTGCCATGGTGATTTTCCGGTTATTGCAGTGCAGGAAAAGCACGATTTTCACCTCAGTTGCAATGTCGGTGGCAACAGAGTTGGGGAGATGGCAACGAAAGCCGCGACATTGTGCCCGAATCCGGCCTGTGCGGCTGGACAAATGCGCGTCGGTGGGAATATGACAACCCGGATTCAAAGCCTGGTACAAGACTCGCAACGGGGCAATTGCGCCTGTTGTCGCGAAGGGTACCGGTTCCGGTTCGAAACAGGGCCGGGTTGAGCTGCAAGTCGATCACGAAAGGACTGGATAACGTGAGCGCAAACGATATGGCAGACGGGGCTGAACCAAGCCGCCGCGATTTTCTTTTCATAGCAACCGGTGCAGTTGGCGCCGTGGGTGCTGCATCGGTGATGTGGCCGTTCATCGACCAGATGAACCCGGACGCCTCGACGCGGGCGCTGGCCTCGATTGACGTTGACGTCTCGTCGATCGAAGTCGGGCAGGCGATTACCGTGAAATGGCGCGGCAAGCCGGTCTTCATTCGCAACCGCACCGACAAGGAAGTCGAGGAAGCCAAGGCTGTTGCGCTCGCCGACCTCAAGGATCCGAACGCGGAAAATGAAAATCGGGAACCAGGCGCGCCTGCCACCGACGACAACCGCTCGGCCGGAGAAGGCAAGGAAAACTGGATCGTCATGATCGGTTCATGCACTCATCTGGGTTGCATACCGGTCGGATTGTCGGGTGATTTCGGTGGCTGGTTCTGCCCGTGCCACGGTTCGCATTACGACACGGCCGGACGCATCCGCAAGGGGCCCGCGCCGCGCAATCTTGAAGTGCCGGTTTACAGCTTCACTTCAGATACAACCATCAAGATCGGCTGAGCGGCAAGGAGCATCGACCCATGAGTGGTGGACATTCAAGTTACAATCCGCAATCCGGCGTGATGAAATGGCTCGACCAGCGACTGCCGCTGCCGCGCCTCGTCTATGACAGTTTCGTCTCCTATCCGGTGCCGCGGAACCTGAACAACTGGTACACGTTTGGCGGCATCCTTTCGCTGATGCTGATGGTCCAGATTCTGACCGGTGTTGTACTGGCGATGCATTATGTTGCCAATTCGGCGCTCGCCTTCAATAGCGTCGAGCACATCATGCGTGATGTGAATTACGGCTGGCTGCTGCGACGCATGCACGCCAATGGCGCGTCGATGTTCTTCATCGCGGTCTATATCCATATCTTCCGCGGCATGTATTACGGTTCGTACAAGAACCCGCGCGAAGTGCTGTGGATCCTGGGCGTTCTCATCTTCTTCCTGATGATGGCGACAGCCTTCATGGGCTATGTGCTGC
>JAGRLM010000470.1 GCA_020441795.1 Nitratireductor sp. | reverse complement strand
CGCGGCCGCATTTATGGCTCCATCACCGAAACCATCGGCGATACGCCCATCGTGCGGCTCGACAAGCTGGCAAAGGCGGAAGGCTGCAAGGCCAATATCCTGGCCAAACTCGAATTCTTCAATCCCATTTCCTCGGTCAAGGACCGTATCGGGGTCGCCATGATCGAGGCAATGGAGGCTGCGGGTCAAATCAAGCCCGGCAAGTCAGTTCTGGTTGAACCGACCTCCGGCAATACCGGGATTGCACTGGCTTTTGCTGCGGCGGCAAAAGGATATCGATTGATCCTTACAATGCCTGAAACCATGTCGATCGAGCGACGCAAGATGCTGGCGCTTCTGGGTGCCGAACTGGTGCTGACCGAGGGCCCGAAGGGCATGAAGGGCGCAATCGCCAAGGCCGAGGAAATTGCAGCGGCCACCAAGGGGGCCGTCATTCCGCAGCAGTTCCAGAATCCCGCGAATCCTGAAATCCATCGCAAGACGACGGCGCTTGAAATCTGGAACGATACCGGCGGCGAAATCGACTGGTTCGTTTCCGGCATCGGCACGGGCGGAACCATTACCGGCGTCGGACAGGTGCTGAAAAAGAAGAAAAAGGATCTGAAGATCGCTGCTGTGGAACCCGCCGAGTCACCGGTTCTTTCCGGCGGCCAGCCCGGCCCGCACAAGATCCAGGGTATTGGCGCAGGTTTCGTGCCGGGCGTTCTCGATACCTCGGTCTATGACGAAGTGATCAAGGTCAGCAACGATCAGGCCTTCGAGATGGCGCGCAAGGTGGCGCGGGTTGAGGGCGTGCCGGTGGGAATTTCATCGGGAGCCGCGCTGACTGCTGCAATAGAACTCGGCAAGCGGCGTGGAATGAAGGGCAAGAATATCGTCGTCATCATTCCGAGCTTTGCAGAGCGCTACCTGTCTTCGGCGCTGTTTGACGGTATTGGCGAGGCCTGAAGGTTCAGCTCCGGCATCGCGACCGTTTCCCGAACCCGCATGGGGGCAAGGACAGCGATCGGAATGGTGTCATTGATGCCATCAATGGCATCGGTTCGCAGATTTGCCCTGAGATTGCCTGCATAGCCCTGCCTCGAAGCCAGTTCCCAGGTTTCGGCACTGGCTATGCAGCCTGTGTCGAGGCGCTTGTTGAATTTTTCCAGCTTGGCCGAAAGATTGACCGCGGGGCCGATCACCGTCATCTCCAGCCGACCATTGGCGCCGACCGCGCCCCAGGTCACCTGCCCGGCTGCAACCCCCATGCCGATCCTTACCGGGGCGTTGCGGGAAATCGGGCCCTCGAGCCTGTCCCAGGCGATGCTGTCTTCGAAGATTGCCTCGACAGCCGCCAGTGCGAGAGCTGCATGGTCGGCTTCACCGCCAAAAATCCCGAAACTTGCCATGATGCCGTCACCCATGAACTTGTCGATTACCCCGCCATGGCCCTGGATGATCGGGACTATCCTGCCCTGATAGGCCGAGAGCAGCTCCATCACCTCATCCGGCTCCAGACGGGCGGCCAGTCTGGTGAAGCCGCGTATATCAACATTCAGGATGGTAGCTTCGCGCTTTTCGCCGCGACCGGCTTCAAGTGAAACGGCATCCGAGCGGATGCCGCTTGCCACCGAATCGTCGAAAAAGCGCGACAGGCTGGAAGCGGCGGCCTGTTCACTGACAGATGTTACAAGCATGTTTCGCGACCCGTTAACAGCGAGCGCCAGAACCGCCGTCACGATCAGGATGGACAGGATCTTGTCGACCTCCGCTCCGATCAGGATCGAGTTGGAGGTCAGATATTGCACATAGGATCGCGTCAGCATGTTGTCGCCGGGATCGATGCGGGTGACATAAATGATGATCGCAGCCCAGCCCATGGCAGCCACGATGCCGGCAAGGATGACGAATTTCGGGTTGAAACGCAGTGCGCGAATGGAAATGAAGATGAACACATAAAGCAATGCCGGAGCCTTCATGATGAAGGAGGCAGGCTGCATGTATTGCAGGTGGAACGACACCATCAGCCCGTAAAGCAGGGCGAAATCAAACAGGATCGAAATATAGCCGGCCCAATCGGGCGGCTCGCGCAGCATTCCCCATACAAGCCCGGTCACCGAAAGCAGCAGATAGGCCCCCAGAACATAGGGCACGGGCGAGAAGGACCCCTGCGGGCGTGTGGCCGGAGAAGCGGCGTAAATGATGCAGAACATCACGATGACCACCAGCTGGATCACGCGCAGCAGCACCTCGTTGGCCCATTCACGCTGGCTTATCGACAGTCGTGTGCGTGCTGGCAGGGCGGTCAGGTCTGACCTGGAAAAGAAGTTCTGCTTCAAGTGCTGGATGATAGTCATGCGCAACCATACCTGTTTTCGTCGCGCTACAGTAACATGGAGCGGTCGAATTTGGCGTTCACTTCACCGCAATCGGCATGTGAAGACGGGTTTGTGGCAATATCCCCGCCTTTTGGCGGAAGTGGGGGCGAATCCGGGCGTTGAAATTTGGTTTTGGTGGCAAAAAAACCTATATTCGAATCAGTGGAATCGCCGATTCGCGAAGCAGTCAAAACTGCCAGCCGGTGCCATCACAATGCGGCCCTTGTACACCTGACATCGAACGGAAAATTGCATGACCGACACACCCGACAACTTGGGCCAGGACCCAAGCGTCGAATATGGCGCGGAATCGATCAAGGTCCTCAAGGGACTGGATGCGGTGCGCAAGCGTCCGGGCA
>JAGRLM010000469.1 GCA_020441795.1 Nitratireductor sp. | reverse complement strand
GACATGCCGGTCGTGGTGTCGATGCTGAACTCGTATTCGGGCTGGGCGGCAGCAGGCATCGGATTTACGCTTGGCAATCTGGCGTTGATCATTACCGGCGCGCTGGTCGGCTCATCGGGCGCGATCCTCTCCTATATCATGTGCAAAGGCATGAACCGGTCTTTCATCTCGGTCATTCTTGGCGGATTTGGCGGTGAAAGCGCGGTTGCGTCAGGCGGGGATGACATTGACCGCACGGTCAAGCAGGGCTCGGCCGACGATGCTGCCTTCCTGATGAAGAATGCCTCGAAGGTCATCATCGTGCCGGGCTATGGCATGGCGGTGGCGCAGGCGCAGCATGCGCTGCGCGAGATGGCAGACAAGCTCAAGGAACATGGCGTTGAGGTCAAATATGCCATTCATCCGGTCGCGGGTCGCATGCCGGGCCACATGAACGTCTTGCTGGCCGAAGCCAATGTTCCTTATGATGAAGTGTTCGAACTCGAGGATATCAATTCCGAGTTTCCGCAGGCGGATGTTGCCTTCGTCATCGGGGCCAATGACGTTACCAACCCGTCAGCGCGTGATGACAAGTCATCGCCGATCTATGGCATGCCGATCCTGGATGTTGACAAGGCGGCGACCTGCCTTTTCGTCAAGCGGTCGCTTGCCTCCGGCTATGCCGGTATCGACAACACGCTTTTCTACAAGCCGAACACGATGATGCTGTTTGCCGATGCCAAGAAGATGGTTGAAAACATCGTCAAGGCGCTGGACTGATCTCTTACAATCAGGCTGTGAAAACGAAAACCCGGCTGCGAACCAGCCGGGTTTTTTGTTCACGAATTTGAAATGATCACAAAATCAGTCAATCAGCCCCAGGCAATCAGTTGAGGCAATCAGCCACGCGTCCGGTTCATGCCGTCGCGTGCGATCTGCAGGTTTGAATCGAGCGCAACGGCTCGTGCATAGGATTTGAAGGCGCGCTTCTTTTCGCCTTTCTGCTCGTAAAACAGGGCCTGGTTCGACCATGCCTCGGCCAGCTTGTCATTCAATTGCAGGGCATGGTTGATATCGGTGATCGCATTTTCCTTGTCGCCCAGCGCCAGATAGGAAACACCCCGGCTGTTGTAAGGCTCGGCGGCAGTTGGCTGCAGCGAGATGGCGGTTGAGAAATCCTCGATGGCCTGGGTGTGGCGGTTCTGCTTCTGAAAGATCAGGCCACGCGAATGGTAGGCCCTGGGATTGGTGGTCCCGAGCTGGATGGCGCGCTCGAAATCGCGGAAAGCCTCTGTGTCCTTCCCGGCCAGTCGATAGACGTTCCCGCGTCCGATATAGCCTTCGTCATATTGCGAATTGATCTTGAGAGCGCGGGTATAGTCATTGATGGCGGCATTGGGGTCACCCAATGCGCGGTAGATCAGGGCGCGATTGGCATAGGCCTTGTAGAAACGCGGATTGAGTTCGATTGCCTTGGTGAAGTCAGCGAGTGCCTCGCGGTTGCGTCCGGCAGTGCCATAGGCAGTGCCGCGAACATTGTAGGCCTCGGGGGAATTGGGGTTTTTTTCCACGACCTCGCTCAGCGAGGCGATGTTGGATTCGGAGCCCTCGGCCGGGTTGATCGTCACCGAATCGGTCACGGTTGACGTATTGCAGGCCGACAGCAACAACATCAGCGTCAAGGCAGTGACCGCCTTGCTGGTCCGCATACGGCTCAGGTCTGGTGATTTCGTGGATCGTGATGTTGGCAGGAAAGCAGGCATGATTGGCACGAGCGGTATATGTCCCCATAGTCTAGATGGCATATGCCGGTATGGAACCGGACCGGTCATGGAAATGCCATGCGTAACCTGCCGAAAAACAAAAAGGCGAAGATGACCAAGCCATCTCCGCCCGGAACTATCCGGCAAAGGGGGCGAAAAAACGACGCCGCCCTGTCAAATCGACCAGGTTATCTGGCTGGGCGTGCTGGCTTTGCGACCACGATGCCGCTTTCGCGCTGGGCGCGCTTGCGGGCCAGTTTGCGGGCCCGACGCACGGCTTCCGCCTTTTCGCGAGCGCGCTTTTCCGATGGCTTTTCATAGTGATTCCGCAGCTTCATTTCGCGGAATACGCCTTCGCGCTGCAGCTTCTTTTTCAGCGCGCGCAGCGCCTGATCAACATTGTTATCGCGTACGAGTACCTGCACGTTGAAATCCGTTCCTTTGCGGTTCCTGACAGCCGGCATGTGCAATCAAAGCGCACCGGCCTTCACATTGGGGTCATTCACATTGCGGCGCGGTCGCAAAAACACGGGTTCAGCCAGTTGATTGATCGCTGGTTTTTCGCCAACGATGTCCTGAAAATCCTGCGATCTCTGGGACAAACAAATCCGAACTCGCGAAGGAAACCATCGCCAGATGGCAGGCCAATAGCAAAAACGCGGGCGCTTGTCCACTGCTCAGCAAACGGAAATCTGCCGATTCAGCCCTTCGCCGGTTTGCTCAGCCATGTGACATGGCCCATCTTGCGGCCTTCGCGGGCTTCGGCCTTTCCATATAGATGTATCATGCAGTTGCCATCGGCCAGAAGCTGGTGCACGCGGTCGATGTCGTGACCGATCAGGTTTTCCATGCGGCAGGGATCATGGCGTTCGGGATTGCCAAGGGGCAGGCCGGAAATCGCACGAACATGCTGTTCGAACTGCGAGATCGTGCAGGCAGCTTCGGTCCAGTGACCCGAATTGTGAACCCGCGGAGCGATCTCGTTTACCAGCAGGCTGCCGTCGTCGAGGACGAAGAATTCAACGCCCAGAACGCCGACATAGTCGAGCGCATCCATGATTGTGCGTGTGATCCCGATTGCAGCCTCGATTGTTGGTTCGGGGCAACCTGATGGCACCGTTGATGCGTGAAGGATGCCGTCGCGGTGTTCGTTGCGGGCCGGTTCGAAGGCGCGGAACCCGCCTGATCCTGATCTTGCGCCGATAACGGATATTTCGCAGTCAAACGACACCAGGCCCTCAAGGATGGAAGGTGACTTGCCAACCGACTGCCATGCAGCCTCCAGGTCATCGCCGGTGTTGAGGCGCATCTGCCCCTTGCCATCATACCCCATGCGCCGGGTTTTCAGGATGCCGGAACCACCGCAAGCGGCCAGCGCTGC
>JAGRLM010000468.1 GCA_020441795.1 Nitratireductor sp. | reverse complement strand
ATCAGCAGGTGGAAATCGTCATAGCTGTGGCTGGCAAAGGACAACGGCGCCAGACAGCTTTTCCAGGTCGTTATTCCCAGTTCCTCTTCCAGCTCACGGATCAGGCAGGCTTCCGGCGTTTCGCCAGGCTCAACCTTGCCACCCGGAAATTCCCACATCCCTGCAAGGTTCTTGCCGTCAGGCCGCTGCGCAACCAGCACCCGGTTGTCTGCATCAATCAGCGCACAGGCAGCGACCAGAACGATTTTCACTTCGGCATCCCCCGATAGGAATAGCGGTAAACCTCGTGGAAGCCGAAATCGCGGTAAAGTGCGATTGCGCCATCATTGGTGGCGACAACCTGTAGCCATGCCGTTCTGGCACCTTGTGCCCTTGCCCATTTCAAGGCACTGGCCAGAATGGCCCGCGCATGCCCCTGCCGTCTGGCCGAACCTGCTGTTGCAAGTTCGAAGATGCCCGCAAGATCATTGTCGCGAACACAGCGAATGGCAGATATCGGTTCCCCGGCAGCATCCTCCGTCAGAAACAGTGCCATTGGCGGCTCGGTATTCCTGATGATCTGACAAAAGGCTTCGCGGCTTTCGGGCGGATCGTTATTGAGCTTCAGGCAGGCGTCGACCCAGCGATCGACATCCTTCAATGATATCTGGTCTATTGCCTGATCGAGATCGAGCGCCCCGAGATCGCTGACCATGACAAGGCTCTCATCGAAACGGGTCCAGTTTTCCTTGTCGAGATGCGCGTCAAGCGCCGCAGGTGCGAGTGGCGAATTGCGAAAGACCAGCGGAATGCCACTCGCGGCAAAACGCTCATGCGCTGCCTGAATACGCCCCGCAAGATCGGAACAATCTGCCGGGTCCATGGGATTGACGGAATTCAGACGCTTTACCGGCATCCCCGAGGTCATCCTGACCGCCCAGGTTCCGTCAAAAACGATCGACGCAGACGGAAATGCCCGGAAGGATGCTGCCTCAAGCCGTCTGACTGTTCCAAGCGTGGTCATGAAAGCAGGGCTGCCGGTTTCAACTGCGATAGTCGCCATTGATGGCGACATATTCCTTGGTAAGGTCGCATGTCCACACAGTTGCCTCCCCTTTTCCAAGACCCAGGTCGACGCGCACCGGAATTCGATCCTGCTTCATGACGGCACTTGCCGCAGCCTCATCATAAGCGCCGTCGCGTTGCCCTTCATGGGCTACGCGAATATCGCCAAACCAGATGGCAAGCCTGTCCCTGTCGGCTGGTTCGCCGGCCTTGCCAACGGCCATGACGATACGGCCCCAATTGGCGTCCTCACCGGCAATCGCCGTCTTTACCAGCGGTGAATTGGCAATTGACATGGCAACTCGTTTGGCCGACTTGGCGGATTTTGCACCCGTCACCTTGATCTCGACCTGCTTGGTCGCACCTTCGCCGTCACATACGACCATCAGCGCCAGTTCATGCAGCACTTCACCAAGCGCCTTGCCAAGCGCCTTTACGGCCTTGTGACGGGCGTCACGGATCGGTTTTTCACCATTGCAGGCCGAAAACAGCAATACCGTATCGCTGGTCGAAGTGTCGCTATCGACGGTGATGGCATTGAATGTGCCTCCAATATTCTTCGACAACAGCCCTTGCAGAATTCCAGCGTCAACCGGCAAGTCGGTAACCAGGAATGACAACATCGTCGCCATGTCAGGCGCGATCATGCCTGCACCCTTGGCGATACCGTTCAAATGCCAGGTCTTGCCCTCGACGGTGAAACTGCGGGTCGAGAGCTTGGCAAAGGTATCCGTGGTCATGATGGCGCTGGCGACATCGGGCCACTGGTCTTCGCGGACTTTCTGTTTCAGCGCCGGCAGGGCGGCAGAAATTCGCGACGCATCCAGCGGCTCGCCAATAACACCGGTGGAGGCAAGAAATACCTCCCCCTTCTTGCAGCCGAATATCTCGCTTGCCGACCTGGCGGATTCCTTCACGCTCGCCACGCCAAGTTTGCCCGTGAACGCATTGGCATTGCCGGAATTGATGACAACGCAGCGCGCCCTTCCACCAGCAAGGTTCTTCCGGCACCAATCGACAGGCGCCGAGGGGCATTTCGAGCGGGTGAATACACCTGCCACCTGTGCAGGATGGTCAAAAACGATTGCCGAAAGATCGGTCCTGTTCCTGTACCTTATTCCCGCCTCCACACTGCCCAGTCGTACACCGGCAATTGCAGGCATCTGCGGCTGTCGCGCAGGGGCCAGCGGTGAAATCTTGGCGCTCATTGTCCGCTCCGCAGATCGTGATCGAAATGACTTATTTCAGCATGCCTGCATCGGAGAGCTGGGATTTCAGCTTTTCATCCAGCACTTCGACAGCTGCCACCTTGCGCGCTTCTTCCACCAGCGCCACATATTTTTCGCGCAACACCAACTGCCGCACCTGGTCCTTCACTGCGTCGAAGGCTGGCGGTGTTGATTCGCGCTCGTCTTCCTTCTTGATGACATGCCAGCCGAATTGCGTCTGGACCGGCTCCTTGGTGTATTCGCCCTTTTTCAGGGCAAAGGCTGCAGCCTCGAATTCGGGAACCATCTGTCCTTTGGCGAAGAAACCCAGATCACCACCCGCAGGACCGGTCGGGCCTGTGGATTTTTCCTTGGCAACCTCGGCAAAATCCTTGCCGCCATCCAGTTCCTTGATGACAGCCTCAGCCTCTTCCTTCGTTTTCAGAAGGATATGGCGGGCGCTGACTTCCATTTCAGGTTTGACGGAGGAAATTTCCTTGTCATAGCGGGCCTTTACTTCCTCATCCGTGATGGAATTGAGGGCTTTTTCCTGAAAATAGGTGTTGTGAAGCGCCCTGTCGCGCAGGAAAGCCATACGCGCCTTGAAGGTTTCATTCTCGGCCATGCCATCCTTTTCGGCTGCCTGCGCAAGTACCTTGATGTCGATCAGGGAGTTCAGAACTGCCGCCAGACGCTGGTCTTCGGGAACATTCTGGTACTGGTCGCCAAGGTCGGCCTGGGCGAAGGCGAGTTCGCGTTCGGTGATTTCCACACCACCAACCTTTGCAACGACCTTGTCCTCCGCACTGGCCATGGGTGCAGCAAGCGTCAGGACTGACACCAGAACCATGCCGAATACCACGGAGCCAAGCACTGCCATGCCGGTACGGCGCAGGCCTTTTGCATTGCGGTTCACGATTGACAAGGACATGCAGGTTTCCTTTCGAAACATTGCCTTCAGGGTGGTTTCGCACCACCACCTGTTGATCAAAGCCGGTATTGCAGGCGGGTCGCGCAAGCAGAACGGGGCCCGTCAGCGTTGACAAGCCAATTGCCCCCTCTTATCTGTCCTGAAACCCGGCGTCCAGAATGTTTCAGGATGAAGCGGGCCAAAACATGACCGGCACTCCCCGCCGGCACTTTCAGGGCTGGCACAGTCGGACCGCTGTCAGGCGATCTCTGCGCAAAGCGAACATTGCGAGGCCTCAATGGGCATATTTGGTGGTATTGCACGCAAGGTCTTTGGATCATCCAATGACCGGCAAATCAAGACTTTGCGACCACAAGTCAGCGCGATCAATGCGCTCGAAAGCGAGATGCAGGCGCTTTCCGATGAGGCGCTGAAAGGAAAGACCGAGGAATTTCGCAAGGCGCTTGCCGATGGCAAGCCGCTTTCAAGCCTGCTCGTTCCGGCATTCGCCGTGGTCAGGGAAGCGTCAGTCCGCGCGCTTGGCATGCGGCATTTCGACGTGCAGCTGATTGGCGGGATGATTCTCGACCGCGGATCCATCGCGGAGATGCGCACCGGTGAAGGCAAGA
>JAGRLM010000038.1 GCA_020441795.1 Nitratireductor sp. | reverse complement strand
GAATGCGAAACCGACCTGTTCGGCGAGCAGACGGTGCTCTGCGGTGGCGCCGTCGAACTGGTGAAGATGGGTTTCGAAACCCTGACCGAAGCGGGCTATCCGGCGGAGATGGCCTACTTCGAATGCCTGCACGAACTCAAGCTGATCGTGGACCTCATGTACGAAGGCGGTATCGCCAACATGAACTATTCGATCTCCAACACAGCCGAATGGGGCGAATATGCCACCGGCCCGCGCATCATCACCGACGAGACAAAGGCGGAAATGAAGCGCGTGCTCAAGGACATCCAGTCCGGCAAGTTCACCTCCGAATGGATGCAGGAATGGCATTCGGGTGCCGCCCGCTTCAAGGCGACCCGCCGTCTCAACGACAACCATCCGATCGAGGAAGTCGGCGAGAAGCTGCGGGCCATGATGCCGTGGATCGGCAAGAACAAGCTCGTGGACAAGGCACGTAACTGAGGCCGATCCACGGTTCTGGCACTTGTGCTACCTCGCGGCTTCGCTGCTGCGGGGAGCATGGGGGACCGGCAAGAACAAGCAAGGGGCCGCAGTCATGACTGCGGCCCCTTGCATTTTCATGCTTTGGAATGGTGCTTAGGCCCGGATTTCTTCCCTGCCGCGGCTGGTAAGCGTCATGAAAATGACGATTGCGATGATGGCCACCAGGAAGATAACGCTGGTAATCACCGTGCCAAAGCCAAGGCCGCCATAGGCCTTTGCCTGTGAAAGGAAGTCTCCGAAGGAGGCACCGAATGGCCTGGTGAAGATATATGCGAGCCAGAATGCTATGACGGCATCAAGGCCAAGCAGGAAATACCCGAACGTGAGCGATGCGATGATCATCCCGAAAAGGATCCCGGTTCCAAGGTAACCAAGGCCAAACTGCTCTGCGATCAGGTCACCAGCGGATGTGCCAAGCGCAAAGGTCATGAGTATGGCCAGCCAATAGAAGGCTTCACGTTTTGCAGTGAAAATCTTGTGGATCGAAAGAGTGCCTTCAGATCGGTACCAAATCCAGAATGTTAGTGCCAGCAGGCCCGTAAACAAGGCGGTAGTCACGGTAAGCGGTACGCCGAAATTGTCGACGAGATTGTCTGTCACAAGCGTGCCAACGATGCTGATCAGCACCACGGCAAGCCAGTAGGCCCAAGGTACATAACGCTTCTGCGCAAATTGCAGCACCAATGCACCAGCCAGGATTGCGGTCATGATGAGTGAGGTATTGGTGAGGCCGAAGCCGAGATTGACTGCCAGGTAATCGGCAGCTGTTTCTCCCATTGTCACGGCCATCAGTTTGATAAGCCAGAAATCAAGGGTGACGAGCGGTACGCGATTTTGCATGATATTGCCTTTCTGAGGAAAGAAAGAATTGGTGATCCGCCCATCAGGCTGACGGGTTACGGAGCGTTTTCAGCAAGTCCTTGAGCGTAGTGTTGACCTTCGCTGGATCGGGATTGGCTGAGCGCAGCGCGTGCAGTGCCGCATCAGCGGCTCCGTCGACATGTGCCCAGGCTGTGGGATTTAGCGGCCGCATGCCGTTCGCGGCTGCGTCCCATGCAGTTTCGAAGTCGGTGATTCGCGCACTTGCGGCAGCGATATTACCGCTGGCTGCCTTTTTCTGAACATCGGATATGATGGTTTGAAGCGAAGTCAGGTCGCCCAAACCGGGTGATTGACCAGAAACATCTGACTGTGCGTGGGGCACAAGGTAGATTTCTCCGGCAGTGAAGGCTGCCACTGGTGCCATCACCAATGCCAGGGCAAGCAGGAACTGCTTCATGATTTTCACCTTTTCAGGTTTGACTAGAAGGAGTTGATGGAGTGCAAAGCTGGTTCGCGACCAACTGCAGTCTGGTATTATCAAACTTCAGATTACAGTTGGCTGACAGGTGACCGGGATCGCTGCAGCCGATTTCCTTGCAATTGCCGACAAAACCAATCCTATCGCTTTGCCAGCGCGCTTGCAGCCTTTCGGCTGAAGCAAATCCGTGGCTTTATGGAAAGGATCAACCTCGCGAACACCGGAGTTTTCTTCATGACCCTGAAACGCTTTGCCACGGAATTCGGCATGGGTAC
>JAGRLM010000467.1 GCA_020441795.1 Nitratireductor sp. | reverse complement strand
TTGAAACCGGACGTGACGCGAAGGAGTTCCAGGTGAGCGAAGCCCAAACCAGACTTGCCATCTTTGTCGGCCTTTTCGTGATATTGGCTGTGCTTGAATATCTGGCACCGCGTCGCGAATTGCGGCCGGTCAAGATGAAGCGCTGGTTTACCAACTGGGCGCTGGTAATTCTCGATTCGGTTCTCGTCCGGCTGGTGTTCAAGACTGCGGCAGTTGGCGGAGCACTATGGGCGGCAGAAAAGGGTTACGGACTTTTCAACGTCGTTGCTGTGCCGGGCATTGTTGCGATCATCATTTCATTCATGGTGCTCGATTTCGCGGTCTGGCTTTCACACCTCGCGTCGCACAAGGTTCCATTGTTCTGGCGCGTTCACAGGATGCACCATTCCGATACCGATATTGATGTCACCACGGCGGTACGGTTCCATCCGCTGGAAATCCTGCTGTCGATGGCATGGAAATATGCAGTGGTTGTCGCGATTGGCGCGCCTGCAAGTGCAGTTCTGATCTTCGAGATCGTGCTCAATGGCGGTGCGATGTTCAACCACTCGAACCTGAAACTGCCCCTGTGGCTTGATCGCTGGCTGCGGCTGGTCATTGTTACGCCGGACATGCATCGCGTCCACCATTCCAGCGAAGTCGAGGAAACGGATTCGAATTACGGCTTCAATCTCTCGATATGGGACAGGATGTTCAACACCTATGTCGACCAGCCGAAACTGGGCCATGATGGCATGCAGATTGGCCTGAAGGAATGGCAGGATCACCGGCCCGAACGGCTGGATTGGGCCTTGATGGTGCCATTCATCAGCCAGCGCTCAAAATAGGCCGAGCGGAAAGTAGCGCAGGTAAAGTTCGGCAAATATGCCCTTGTCGTTGATTTCCTTGAGCGCATAATTCGCGGCATTTACGAGGTCCGGATTGCCCTTGGCAAAGGCAATGGCCATGTCGGCACCAAAATCATCATCCGAAAGATATGGACCATCGGCGAATTTGCAGCAATCTGCAGAAGCATCCGACTGCAACCAGAATGACAGGGAAACCGCGTCAGTAAACACTGCATCCACCTTTTTCTGCTGCAGCGCATCCAGCGCTTCCTTGCGGGAGGCGAATGTCTGGCTTTGCAGGCGCGGAAAAGCCTTCACGAACCAGGCGGCATGGCGCGAACCGGCAATGATGCCGGTTTTCTTGGCACGCAAGGCAATCGCAGCCCTATCGGCGAATGGCTCATCCCGGCGAACAACAAACCGCGCAGGTACCCGAAAATAGGTCCGTGAAAACTCGTAGCGGGAAACGGTCTCTGGCGTGATCTCGAGCCCTGCCAGTATCGCTTCCCCGTCGCCCTTCTTGATGGCGGTTTCCAGCTCTTCCCAGGGCAATGCCTGAATCTGGCATTTCGGCAGGATTCCAAGCTCGGCGCAGATGGCGCGCGCCAGATCAATGTGAAACCCGGCCAGTCGCCGATTGCGATCAATGAAATTGAAGGGCGGGAAATCCGTCGTGGTGAGAAAACGCAGGCGCGGCAAACCATCAATATCGGGCTTTGCCAGTCGCTCGCCCGGATCCCAGAAATTGGGAATGGTTACACTGGCCGCATTGGCATCTCGCACTGGCAGGAATGGCGAGCCAATCAACATCATGATTGCCGTCGCCAGACACGCCAGGCGGGAGATTTCCCGCAATGCCATTTTGATTCGCATTTTCCCCGCAAAACCTGTATTTTCCATCTACCCACACTTCCAGCAATTGCCAGCACAAGGGCGGTTTAGCAGGTTTATGGGTGACGGGGAACAATCCAGGCAAAGCCGAAGAGACGAAGCGGCGAAGGCTGCAATAGCTTGCCTTCCTGCCGACATATCGTTCCTGACGGCCGATCTGGTTTCCGCCAAGCACCTTGGCGAAGCAGCGGAAATTTCGCGGGCGCATGGGCAGAACTGCGCCAGCGAAATCCTGATTGCGCGGGGATATCTCGACCGCAGCAGCTATGAAGCCCGCCTCGCCGCAGAACTTGGCGCGCATTATTCGTGTGCCGGACCGGATTCGACAAGCCTCGCGGACGGGCATGCGAGTCTCGACACAGCAGCTGTCATCGCGGAAACGATCAACGGACGCCGCTTGTTCGTCGCTCCGCATACAGCAGGCTATCTTGCAATCGCCGAGCGAGCACTGGCAAATCCGGATTGTTTCAGGAACACGGTATTTTGCAGCGCCATGTCACTTCGCACCGCCATCTTTGATCGGCGCAAAGCCTGTTTTCTCGACAAGGCAATCCATGGCCTGCAGCAGGAAAAGCCTGAATTTTCCGCTTTCAGGAGGGTCACACGGGAACAATCAGCATGGGCATTCGGTTTCGTCCTGATTGGCGTTATCGCACTTATCGTTGCGCCGGCCTTCACCCTTGCCATTGGCGGATTGCTGCTTTCGCTGTTTTACCTCGCCATCGTCCTGTTGCGCTCCATGCTCGTCGCCGTGCTGGACAGACTGCCGCCGAAGAACGCGCAATCATCGCGGTTCCCAACCCATCAATTGCCTGAGGATCATCCTGTATATTCGATCATGGTGGCGCTATATGACGAGGCGGGCCAGGTGGAGGGGTTGATTGCCGCGCTTGACCGGCTCGATTGGCCTATCACCCGGCGAGAGATCCTGCTGGTTTGCGAACAGAATGACAGGGCGACAATCGAGGCAATCGGTCAAATCCCCCTGCCGTCAGGATTCAACCTGGTGATATGCCCCCACGCAGAACCCAAGACCAAGCCCAAGGCACTCGCTTTTGCCTTGCCATTGTGCAGCGGCAAGTTCTGCGTGGTCTATGATGCAGAAGACCGGCCACATCCATCCCAGTTGCGTGAGGCATGGGCAAAATTCCAGCGCGGCGATTCCCGGCTCGCCTGTTTGCAGGCTCCGCTGACGATCCACAATCACGGGTACAACTGGCTGACAGCCATGTTTGCGATTGAATATCAGGCGCAGTTTCTGGGGATGCTTCCGGCTCTGGAATATCTGCAGGCGCCCATTCCGCTGGGTGGAACCTCGAATCATTTCAGAACGGCCATCCTGCGGGAATTGGGAGGGTGGGATCCGTACAATGTGACCGAAGACGCTGATCTCGGCATCCGGATTGCCCGCTTCGGATACCAATGCGGAACGATTTCCGCCCCCACTTTCGAGGAAGCGCCGCCTGTGCTGAATGTCTGGTTGAAGCAGCGGACGCGGTGGCTCAAGGGCTGGCTTCAGACAGTGTTGGTCCACACCCGAAACCCGCTGCGCACAAGACGCGAAATGGGGCTATTCAACACGATAATGTTTCATCTGCTGATCACGGCAATCGTCATCTCCATGCTCATTCATCCAGCGTTCGTTATACTCACCTTCTTCCAGGCGATATCACTTGGTCAGGGCAATAGCCGGGATGCTACGCATTTGTGGATTACCGGGCTGACTTTCTTCAATCTTGCGGCAGGCTATACGACCTATGCAGCGCTGGTGATTGCGGTCCGCCACAGGAGCAACTGGCGCAAGTCCGGCCTTTACCTGCTAACTCTGCCAGCGTATTGGCTGTTGATCTCCATTGCAGGCTGGCGGGCATTGTTCCAGCTTGTCACAAATCCGTTCAAATGGGAAAAAACAGCACACGGGCTTTCAAAACCACGCCACAATGCCAATATGAACTGCGGGGTGCTACAAGCGAAAAATCCGGCAGGTCCGGGCAACAGATCTAGCGAGAGTCGTCAACCGGCTCCGTGACAGGAACGGGAGAGACGCGTGAAACCCAATCGCCTCATTTCATCGTCAAGCGCAGTCATGGCGCTGAATTTTGCCATCGCGGTTTCTGCCGGTCTCGCGATGACACCATTTGCACCATCTCGGGCCGTGGCCGCCGAATGTGACAGTTCGCCCAAGGCCGGTATCGACTGGAGTGGTTGCCGCAAGCGCAATCTTATTCTTGAGGGGAGCGACTTGAGCGGTGCCAAGCTCGGAGATGCGGATTTCACGTCAACCGACTTGCGCAATGCAAGCTTTGAAAATACCGACTTCTCAAAGGCAACGCTAGTGCGTTCGATGCTGGACACGTCACACGCAGCCGGTGCCAATTTCGAGAAGGCGGTCGGATTTCGCACCTCCTTTGCAGGCACCAATCTTGCCGGCTCGAATTTCGTCAAATCGGAAATGCAGCGGGCCGATTTCACCGGTGCCGACCTAAGTAATGTCGATTTCCAGAAATCGGAACTGGGGCGCGCCGATTTCACCAAGGCCAATATCGAGGGAACGGGTTTTCGCTATGCCAATCTGGC
>JAGRLM010000466.1 GCA_020441795.1 Nitratireductor sp. | reverse complement strand
GCTTCCTTCAGCAGCATTGCCTCTTCGGCTGCCAGCAAGCGGAAACGCGAGTTTTCCTCGCTTCGCCAGACCAGAACATTTGCCGGTTCTTCCAGCTGTTCATGCGGGGGCGGGGTCGTTTCCTGCTTCAATGCCAGGAAAATATCGTAGCCATTGCTGGTGAATGAAACGATCTCCATCGCCGGGGCAAGGATGATCTGCATGGTCTCAACGGATTGCGGGCCTACCTGCTGCAAATCGGCCAGGCTGGCGATGTTGCTGTCGGGTGCGTCAAAGACATCTTCGATGGCGCGTTCGAGGCTCGCGATTTCGGCAAGTGCGGCAATGTGGTGATAGTTGATCGCGACCTTCAGGAAAATCGGCAATCGGCGCGCCACATTGCGGGCATTGGCATGGCTGGAGGGAAACTTGTCGAAATAAGCATTGGCCATCGTGTTGAACGCGGCGTCGCCCATATAGGCCAGCAGCACCGGGTGGTAAGTGGCCAGCATGTCGATGAGGCGAAGCTTGTAAGCATCCTGATAGACGCCAAGCCGTCTTGCTGCGTCTGTGCCGGATGGCACCTTCAACCGGGGCACAATCCCTGTGCTGCGTGCCAGGATGTCGGCCTGCATCCTGGCCTGAAGTTCAGAAAGGCGCATGGTCAAGCGGCCCTTTCAAGTGCGGCAGGCGGGAGAATTGCGGAAGCAATTTCACGGGCGCGTTGAAGTTCCTGCAACAGTTCTGCGAGGGGCGGGATGTTGTCATCCCGCTCGATCATGGTCGAGACTGCGCCAAAGCGCTTCAATGCCTCGCCGTAAAGCTCGAAGACAGCATCTGAAACAGGATGGTCATGCGTGTCGATCAGGCAGTTCTCACCCTCACTGTGACCGGCAAGGTGAAACTGAACAACACGCTCGGGCGGTATGGCCTCGATGAAGCCCTGCTTGTCGAAGGCATGGTTCTCACCGGAAACAAAAACGTTGTTGACGTCGAGAAGCAGCCAGCAATCGGCACGCTGCGCGAGTTCGGCAACGAATTCCCATTCGTTCATTTCGGATTCGGCAAACTCGACATAAGACGAGACATTCTCGATCGCGATCTGTCGACCGAGATAATCCTGAACCTGCGCAATGCGCGAGGCGACATGGTCGAGTGCTTCCTCGGTATAGGGAATGGGCAGTAGGTCATGCAGATTGACGCTATGCACACCGGTCCAGCACAGATGATCGGAAATCCATTTCGGATTGGTGCGGGAAGCGAGCTTTTTCAGCGCGGCGAGATATTCCATGTCCAGCGGTTGCGTCGAGGCAATTGAAAGGGATACGCCATGCATGACAAGCGGAAAGCGTTCGCGGATGCGCTCGAGCATGGTCAGCGGCTTGCCGCCCTCGACCATGTAGTTTTCCGAAATGATCTCGAACCAGTCGATGGGCAACTGGCTTTCCGCTTCGAGGATCTCGCGATAGTGCTGCGTTCTGAGGCCGAGGCCAAATCCGAGAAAACCGGGCTTTTCGTTCATGCTTCCCCGCAACGGTTGAAGTCCCGCCGGTATCTGGCCGACGGGACAATCACTGGATAGCCCGGAGCCGGGCTGCCTTCGTGGCTCAGCTTTCTACTGTGCCGCCCTTTTCGGAGCATTCCGCCTTGGTGGTTTCGAGGAAACCCTTGCCGGCGCAGGAGTTCAGGCCCTTGCAGGAGCTGGACGCGGTCTTGCAGTCTGACTGGCCCTTGCAGGAGTTGATGCCGATGCAATGTACCTTGGCGTCGTCAGCCTTGGCAATTCCCGGTGCGGCGATGGTTGCGCCCGATACTGCGAGCGCGAATGCTGCGGCTGCGATGGCCGAGCCTGATTTTCCGATGTGTTTCACGATGGTTCTCCTTGTCGTTTGCGCCGCAGGTTGGTCGCCCCGGCTGAAGACACAATGCGTGAACACAATGTTCACTTGGAAATAAATGTCTTGTGAGCGGGTGGTGAAGGCGGGTGAGCGCCAATGAAACCAAGACTGCGGAAATCGCTTTTTCGCCACAACTGATCACCAC
>JAGRLM010000465.1 GCA_020441795.1 Nitratireductor sp. | reverse complement strand
TTCGGGTGATGCTCGTGCATGTAGCGCGCAAGTTCCGTCGCTGCCTGCTTGTTGTCGATGGCAATCACCAGCACCTTTGCTTCCTCGATCCCTGCTGCATGGAGAAGATCAGGGCGGGTTGCGTCACCATAATAGGCGCTGAGGCCGAACCTGCGCAGCATCTTGAGTTGTTCATTGCTGTAGTCAACCACTGTGGTTTCGTAACCGGCCGCCCGCAAGGCGCGGTTGACGATGCCGCCAAACCTGCCATGCCCGGCGATGATAATTCCCGATGCGTGCGCTATTTCATCGGATTCGCGTTCCTGCTGGCGTGAATAACGCGGCGCGATCATACGGTCGTAGAGGATGAAAAGCGCTGGCGTCAGCAACATCGACATCGCAATCACAAGCAGTAGCAAGTCGGCGACATCGGAAGGAATGACTGAATTGGCAACCGTGAAGGAGACAAGCACGAACCCGAATTCACCAGCCTGCGCGAGACCAAGTGCATAAAGCCATTTGTCGCCGCCCGCGAGTTTGAACATGTGCCCAAGCCCGAGCATGACAATGCATTTGAGCACGATCAGGCCGAGCGTCAGGCCGACGACAAGCGCGAGATTCTCACCCAGCAGCGGAAAATCGATGCTGGCACCGACGGTAATGAAGAATACGCCGAGAAAGATACCCTTGAACGGGGCAATATCGCTTTCGAGTTCATGCCGGTACTCACTGTTGGCCATTACCACACCGGCAAGGAATGTACCCAGCGCAGGCGAAAGACCCACCATCGTCATCAGCAATGCAATGCCGACAACCATCATCAGTGCGGTGCTGACGAAAAGCTCACGAAGCCGCGCCCGCGCAATATATCGGAATACCGGACCGGTGAGATAGCGGCCTGCCAGTACAACGAGAGCGATGGCCGCAAGCGTAATCAGCGCAGTTTGCCAACCCGGCAGTCCCTCAACCAGATTGAAGTTCAGCACAGCTTCCTGGTGCCCGCCGGAGTGATCTGCCTGATGACCTGGCGCACCGGCCAGTTCCGGCAAGGCCAGAAGCGGTATCAATGCGAGCATCGGGATTACGGCGATGTCCTGGAAAAGCAGGACCGCGAAGCTCGCCTGTCCACCATCGCTGCGCATCAAGCCCTTCTCGTTGAGCGTCTGGGTTACGATCGCGGTCGAGGAAAGGGCGAAGACGAGGCCGATTGCGAGCGCGATTGACCATGCCAGCCCGAAGGCCATTGCCGCTGCCATGACGGCAATGGCGGTGATGGCGACCTGCAAGCCGCCCATCAGGAAAATTTGCGACCGCATGGCCCACAGCACCTTTGGCTGCATTTCAAGGCCGATCAGGAAGAGCATCATCACCACGCCGAACTCGGTGAAGTGCTGAAGGGCAACAACATCCACCCCGGCCCAGTGCAACACCGGCCCGATACCAATGCCGGCAATAAGATAGCCAAGGACAGATCCAAGGCCAAAACGGGATGCCAGTGGTACGGCAATCATCCCGGCAAGGAAAAGCGTGAAAGTAATGAACATGAACTCAGCGGTCATGATGTCTCCCGAACAATCATCAAATGCATTTGCTCTTCCAGGCAGGACTTTTTCAAGCCGGGAATCGACACCTTGGCTGTAGCGTCACGCGGCCGTGCTTGGGTCGCCAGATGCCCATGCCACGCCATTGCCCCGGTCCATTGTCCGGATGGTAGCCATGTCCCGGTCATCAATCTCGAAGCCATCGAGATCAATGTTCATTTTCATGCGTTCCCGGCTCAGGCTTTTGGGGAGGACCGCATATCCGTTTTGTACTCCCCAGCGAAGAAGGAATTGCGCTTCCGTCACACCGTATTTCCCGGCCATTTCCGTGAATATACCACTGTCGGCCTTCATTTGTTCGGTTTTCGCACTGGCTTGCCCTTCCTGCGTCCGCCATGTGGAAAGCGGTACGAGGCTGCTATAGGCAATCGGCGCAATGCCGTTCTTTGCCATATAGGCAACAAGGTCGGGCTTTTGCGACCAGGGATGCAGCTCTATCTGGTTGGCATCAGGTGTTTGAAGGTTGGCTGCGCGTATCTCTTCCAGATGCGAAATATTGAAATTGCTCACACCAATGGCGCGGGCCTTGCCCGTTCTTTGCAGTTCAATCAGTGCTCGCCACTGGGAAAGGCGCTCCGGTCCGCCATAGGGCGCATGGATGAGGTACAAATCCACATGGTCAAGGCCAAGCAGTTCCAGGCTTGCCTCGCAATCGGCAATTGTCTGCTCATAGGTTTTTGGCGCGTCACCCCATGCCGGATTTCCCGGCCAGAGCTTGGTGGTGACAAAAACATCCTCCCTAGCAAGCCCTGTCGATGCCAGGCCCGCCCGGATACCCTTGCCAACCGCTTCCTCGTTGCGATAGCCCGAGGCCGTGTCGATGTGCCGGTATCCGCATTCCAGTGCGGTTTGGACAGCCTTCGGCGCATCCTCGTTTGAAACCAGATAGGTGCCAAATCCCACTGCCGGGATATTGACGCTGCCGTTCAGCGGGAAGTTGCGGGTCATAAGGGCCATGATCGTCTCCGATTGCTGGTTAACGTTCAGCCAAGGCTACAGGACACAACCACGCCAAGCCTGCCACATCCTTCGTAAAATCTGCCAATTCCTCCAATCTTTCGCAGGGAATGGTGCGGAAACATGCAATTGCTGGTATTAAAAATCCAAACGAGGATCAAATCATGCATTTCACCGATCTGATTGCGCCCGCGCTCGAACATTCGAACCGCATTGCCGGCAAGAGCGGCAATGCATTGCCAAACCTGACCGTGCTCCAGAAGCACGAAGTCAGCGAATTCGATTCCGTCGTCTACAAGCCGGTGGTTTGCCTTGTCCTGCAAGGCGCCAAGGAAACAACCATCGGGGATCAGGCCGTCAGGCTGCAATCCGGTGATGCGCTCATTGTCAGTCATGAACTGCCGGTTCAATCGAGGATCGTTTCCGCTTCGGGCGAAAAGCCGTATCTGGCACTGATCATATCCCTGGAACTTGGCCTCGTGCGAAGCCTCTATGAACAGATCGGGTCGCTTGCGGAAAGCATGATGCCGTTGCGCTCGCTCTCGGCCGGACCGGCTGATTCTGCCGTTATCGAGGCGATCGCACGGTATCTGGCGCTGGCAAACAATTCTGTGGAGGCTGAGGTGCTTGGACCATCCATCCTTCGTGAAATCCACTTTCGCCTGCTGATGTCGCCGATCGGCGGCATGCTGCGCAGCCTGTTGTCGATCGACAGTCATGCTAGCCGCGTGGCCAAGGCAATCATCCAGATCCGGCGCGAATTCCGCCAAACCCTGTCCGTTCCCGAACTCGCCCAGTCGGCAGGCATGAGCCTTTCCTCGTTTCACAGCCACTTCAAGCAGGTAACCGGTACCACGCCGCTTCAATACCAGAAGGATTTGCGCATGATTGCCGCCCGCGATCTGCTTCGGGGAGGGCGTCACAGTGTTGCCTCGGCAAGTTTCGAGGTGGGCTATGAAAGCCCGACGCATTTTTCGAGGGACTACCAGCGCAAGTTTGCGACAGCACCAAGCAGGGAAAGTTCATTGGCGCTGGAAATGGCATGAAGGCGAAGAAACGCCTTCACTCTATCGGTGCATAGGCCCTGGGCTGGACGGCAACGCCGGTAGCTGCCGTATAGGTGTAATCCACCGAAACCGGGCCGATATCCATCGGATAGGTGCTGATCTGGTGCAGGATGCGCTGGTGCACTTCCTCATTGTCGCCGAGCGCAATATGCGTGGTCGTATAGGCGAAATGGTTCTCGATAGTCTCGGTATTGCCCCTCATCAGGCGGACCTTGTCACGCAGGCAACCGGGCAGGTTGCAGATGAAATTGTCGACGCGCTTCACATTCTTGGTAATTGGCGCCAGCGGGAGGCCGTCGAGAATGCCCAGATAGCTGACCGGAATGCCTTCCTTGTCAAGCTGTGCCACCATGCGTGAAAGCATGTTTGCCCCGAAGGAAATGC
>JAGRLM010000464.1:340-3287 GCA_020441795.1 Nitratireductor sp. | reverse complement strand
GATAGGTCGGGTTTGGCACCAGCACAACATCGCCAGGTGCCGTGATTGCCTGCGCCATATTGGCAAAGCCTTCCTTGGAGCCAAGTGTCGCGACAACTTGTGTATCGGGATTGAGCTTCACGCCGAAGCGGCGGCCATAATAGGCAGCTTGCGCCTTGCGCAACCCGGAGATGCCCTTGGATGCTGAATAGCGATGCGCGCGCGGGTCCTGCGCGGTTTCGGTCATCTTGTCGATAATGGCCTGCGGGGTTGGCAGGTCCGGATTGCCCATGCCGAGATCAATGATATCGGCACCTGAGGCGCGCGCCGATGCCTTGAGCCGGTTGACCTGTTCGAAGACATAGGGCGGCAGGCGGCGTATCTTGTGAAATTCCTGCATGGTGAAATCCCGATCTGGTGCCATTGCCACGGCAATGCTGGTCCCATCCCGTCGCTTGCGGGGTCATTACGCCAAAACCGGCCGGAACTCAAAACATCTTTGCAGCAATGGCCGCAAATTGCGGCAAAGTGGTCAGTTTTTCTTCTTCAGCCAGTTGAGCGGATCGCTCCGCGCATCAGACGGTGTTGCGGGCGGACCATTGGCAGCGGCTGCTGCTTCCATCTCCGCCTTGAACTGTGCCTGTTCGGCAGCCGTCATCTGGCCGACAGGCGGTCGTTTCACGTCAAAGACATTGGGGGGTGTATCGGGCGAATTTTCGGCCTTGGTTCGGATCGCGCTGACCGCTGCCTCACGGGTAGCGCCCATTTCCGGCTGTGGCGGCACATTGGTTGCGGCAAGCGCCTGGGGTTGGGCAGCACCGGCAACATTGAGCGAGAGGCCTGAATCCGTGGCAATCTTCTGTGTCCTGCCAAGAGCCGCGGGCGCTTCAGGTGCCGTGTCGGCAGTAACCTGTACGGGTTGCGGACTTCGATCAGCACGTGGCGCCCCTACGCCATGAAGGGCGGACATGCCGGAACTCGTGCAGCCGCTGACAAGCAACAGCAAAGCCGCAAGCCGGGCATATCTGGCGGATGCGCGGATCATTCCGTCCTGTCTCTTTCGGTTCCTGACATTGGTCTCTTCAATTTTCTGCAACAATTTCCTGCAATGGCCTTGTGCATGCAAAAGCCGCACAATTGACAGCCATCAATAGCGGCAAACATTCCCGGATCGACCATCCCCTAGTCAGGGCTGGCAAACCCAATCGCGATCAATACAGGATTGGCACCCCTTTCGCCCAATTGATACATGGCGAATGTGTTTGAATTCCGGTTATACTGCATGCAAGGAGGACCGCATGTCAGACCCGAAATCACCCAAGTCCAATTCCACCGGGGACAAGACCGGCGACAGCGATGCCGGCCAGCAGCCCTATATGCAATACATGATGCGCGATCCAGAAGCCTTTGCGCGCAATATGGCCCGCATGGTGGAGCAGGCAGGGCATGCTGCCGCAGCATGGGTGGCGCCGCGCGAGGAAGGTCGCAGGAAGGATGACATTTCCGACAGCGTCACGGACGTGACGACGACGCTCGGCAAGGTGTCGGAATACTGGCTTGCCGATCCCGAGAGAACCTTGCAGGCGCAAACGCAGCTGTTTTCGCGCTACATGGATCTCTGGAATGCCAGCATCAAGCGCATGGCTGGCGAGGACACGAAGGATGTCGTGGCACCCGAGCGCGGTGATCGCCGTTTCGTCGATCCGGAATGGAACGAAAATCCGTTCTTCGATTTCCTCAAGCAGGCCTATCTGATCACATCGGGATGGGTGTCTGACCTTGTCGAAAAGACCGAGGGACTGGATGAGCACACCAAGCACAAGGCAGTGTTCTACACCCAGCAATTGGTGAATTCGCTTTCGCCGACCAACTTTCCGGTTACCAATCCCGAGGTCCTGCGCGAGACCATGGCAACCAGCGGTGAAAACCTTGTGCGCGGCATGAAGATGCTGGCGGAAGACATCCAGTCGGGCGATGGCGAACTGAAATTGCGCCAGGCGGACAACAAGGCCTTCACCTTCGGCAAGGATGTTGCCAATACCCCCGGCAAGGTGATTGCACAAAATGATGTATGCCAGGTCATCCAGTATGAGGCATCTACGGAAACCGTGCTGAAACGGCCGCTGGTCATCGTTCCGCCATGGATCAACAAGTTCTACATACTTGATCTCAATCCGCAGAAGAGCTTCATCCAATGGTGTGTGGACCAGGGGCACACGGTTTTCGTGATTTCCTGGATCAATCCCGATGAACGCCAGGCCGGCAAGAGCTTCGAGCACTATGCGCGCGAAGGCATCATCAACACGCTCGACATTGTCGAGGATGTGACGGGCGAGCACGAGATGGATGTCATCGGCTATTGCGTCGGCGGGACACTGCTTGCGGTAACGCTCGCGCTGATGGCGCGCTGGAAGGACAATCGCATCAAGACCGCGACCTTCTTCACCACGCAGGTGGATTTCACCTATGCTGGCGATCTCAAGGTTTTCGTCGATGACGAGCAGATCTCGCGGGTTGAAAAATCCATGGCGACGAAGGGCTATCTGGAAGGCGCCAGCATGGCCGGTGCCTTCAACATGCTGCGCTCGCGCGACCTGATCTGGCCCTATGTCGTCAACAATTACATGAAGGGCAAGGAACCCCTGCCCTTTGACCTTCTGTACTGGAATTCCGACTCGACGCGGATGCCTGCAGCCAACCACTCCTTCTACCTGCGAAACTGCTATCTTGAGAACCGGCTTTCGCAAGGCACGATGGAAGTTGCGGGTGAAAAACTCGACCTCTCCGAGGTAAAAGTGCCGATCTACAATCTTGCGACCAAGGAAGACCATATCGCGCCTGCAAAGTCTGCCTATCTCGGGTCACAATATTTTGGCGGCAAGGTGACTTATGTACTGTCCGGCTCTGGTCATATTGCCGGCGTTGTCAATCCGCCAGCGATGCAGAAATACCAGTACTGGACCGGCGG
>JAGRLM010000464.1:0-147 GCA_020441795.1 Nitratireductor sp. | reverse complement strand
CCTGTGGCATCAAATCCGGGAAACCCAGTTGTGACAATTATGCCATTGCGATAGACTGAAAAATGGGTAACGATCATCCCGCATCACACGGCCTATTGAATCCGGGCGATGCAAGGATTATTCGGATGCGCGCCCCTGTTTATAGCG
>JAGRLM010000463.1 GCA_020441795.1 Nitratireductor sp. | reverse complement strand
TGGCCGGATTGCGGTCGAGATCGGTCTCATAGGGATTGGGCTGCATGCTCACCTGGTTTTCCTCACTTGCCGTTTACTCGTCCCGCCATTCAGGCTGGCGCTTTTCAAGGAAGGCGGCCACACCTTCCTTCGCATCATGCTTGAGCATGTTGCCGATCATCACCTCGACCGTATGGGCATAGGCCTGTGCCAATGGCATGTCTGCCTGCTGGTAGAATGCCTGCTTGCCGGTCTTGAGGGTCATCAGCGACTTGGATGCAATGCGCTCGGCCAGCGCCTGCACATGCGCGTCCTGTTCCGCTTCCGGAACGACACGGTTGACAAGGCCGATTTCAGCCGCTCGCCTTGCATCGATGAATTCGCCAGTCA
Source organism: Nitratireductor sp. (assembly GCA_020441795.1). Taxonomy (GTDB): domain Bacteria; phylum Pseudomonadota; class Alphaproteobacteria; order Rhizobiales; family Rhizobiaceae; genus BOKV01. Next base: position 1,955 of record JAGRLM010000463.1, on the reverse strand, counting down.
GCAGCATTTCCATTGCGTGATTCTGGCCAACCTTGCGCGACAGTGCGACCATGGGGGTTGAACAGAACAGCCCTATATTGACACCGGGCGTTGCGAATTTCGAAGACTCGCTGGCAATGACAATGTCGCAACTGGCAACCAGCTGGCATCCCGCGGCAGTCGCGATCCCGCGAATATCGGCGATCACAGGGCGCGGGTGGTTGACGACAGTCTGCATCAGCGTGGAACAGCGGTTCATGATATCGGTGAAATAGGCCCTGCCGTGATCGGCTGCCTGGCGGCCAGCATCCAGCTCTCGCAGGTCATGGCCGGCGGAAAATGCCGGTCCTTCATGACCGATCACGATGACACGTATCTGCGGGTTGTCGATTGCCGCGTCCAGCTCGCCTTGCAGTGCCGCCATCATGGCTTCGGAAAGCGAATTGCGGCGTGCCGGATTGTTGAGCACAAGCCGCAGGATGCCGTCTTGCAGGCTGGTTGCAAGGACTGGTGCTGCCGCTTCCATTTTCGCAGGGTTTGCGCCCATTTGAATTATCCTCCTCCTGGTCTGGCGGGTGTGAACCTCACGCCGCCTTTCTTTCAGCACGCTTGAAGAATTCCGCAATCTCGCCTGCTATTGCCGGAGAGTCTAGATTGCCTTCAATCGCCTCAAGCGCCATGTTTGCCTGTTCTTCGGGAAGCACCGTGCCTTTGCGGATTTCTATGAGGTCCCGCATGAATTCGGGGGTGTATTCCGGATGCGCCTGATAGCTGATGGCATTGCCCTTGTAGGCAAGTGCCGCATTCTTGCAGAAGTCGCTGGTTGCCGTCACGCTGGCATCGGGCGGCACCTCGACAACCTGGTCCTGGTGCATGGCGTGGAGCGCCAGTTTCCTGCCATCCTTCGTGACATAGCTATTGGGACCTACGCCCCAGCCGCCACCAAATTTCTCCACCTTGCCGCCCAGTGCCTGGGCCATGATCTGGTGCCCGAAACAGATGCCCACGATGGGAATGCCTGCTGCATAGGCATCGCGAATGAACTGCTCAAGCGGCGGAATCCATGGATGCGGCTCGTAGGCGCCATGGCGTGAACCCGTAATCAGCCAGCCGTCACAGACATGGATATCCTTGGGAAAGACATTGTTGACGACAGCAAAATTCTCGAACTCAAAACCGTGACCGGCGAGCATCCGGGCAAATATGCTGTCATATTGCCCATGTTTGCCTGCGAGCTCTTCAGGAACAAGTCCGGTTTGAAGGATTCCGATTTTCATGATGCGATTTTCCGAAGATGCGAATGATTTCGACCTATTTGCGCCTTGAGGTGGTCCGGTTTCAAGCAAAATCAGGAAAATTCGACCAAGTGATCACATTCCTTGCGGTACGAAAAAACAGGTCAGTTCGCGCATGCCGCTGGTATCGCCCCAATGACCGGTTTCGCAGCCATGGAAATGGATGTCGGGCGACTGGCGGATTCTGGGGCTGGAAAAGGCAATGTGATGGTCCTTCCAGATATAATAGCCGGTGCCCGTGGTCACCTCGCCGGGGTCGATCTGTGCACAGTCCTGGTCGTTGCAGCATTCCGGCGGATACTGAAAGCCTGACGGCGCATCATGCGCCATGGCCGCATCAGCCATTGCAACAACGGCAATCGCCAACAAGGCCGCAAGGCCCGTTGCGAGAGGCTTCAGTGAATGATTTGCGGCCATCGTCATCTGTCAGGTCCAGATATGCGTTTCAACCCTTCATATCATGAGATAGCGCGGGCTGTCGGGATACAAGGTCCGTAACGCCAAAAACCCTGCCATTGCTGGCAGGGTCTCTGGAGAAAGCGGAGCAATGCTCCGACAGAATGGATGCCGCGCAGGTTTCAATCCGGCCCGCCAGGGGCGTTTGCGGGTTTGTGTCTTGTGGCCTGCGCGGCCCTTTGCCCGAAGAATTCAGGGGCGTGAAAAATCCCGGGCAATTGGAAT
>JAGRLM010000037.1 GCA_020441795.1 Nitratireductor sp. | reverse complement strand
CAGGCGATGTTCTTCTCGATATGGGCTTGCAGGAATTCAAGGTCATTGGGCACGACCGTGAAATGCTCCTCGCGCTCCATCAGGTCGCCAAGCCAGTTGGGCAGTGCCGGGTAGTCGCCGCAAGCAGCCTTTACCGCATCGGGGAATTTTGCAGGATGCGCGGTAGCAAGCGTTACCATCGGTTCACCTGCCATGTGGGCATTGGCAACATGAACGCCAACTGCCGTATGCGGATCCAGCAGATAGCCATTGTCTGCGAGCATTGTCGCAATGGTTTCGGCAGTCTCGGCCTCGCTGCACGCACCTGCCGAAAATTGCGAGCGGATTTCTGCCAACGCCGCCTCTGGCAGGGTGAACGCACGCGACTGCGCAAGATTGGCCATCAGTCTGGCAACCGTCTCGCTGTCGCGTCCGCAGGCCTCGAAGACCAGCCGTTCGAAATTCGATGAAACCTGGATATCCATCGAGGGCGACGTTGTCGCATGAACACCCGTCACCTCGTAACGCCCTGTCGCAAGCGTGCGCGCCAGAATGTCGTTCGAATTGGTCGCGATCACCAATTGCCGGATCGGCAATCCCATGCGCTTGGCCGCATATCCTGCGAAAATGTCGCCGAAATTGCCGGTGGGAACCGTGAACGAGACTTCGCGTTCCGGCGCACCCAATGCGGTTGCCGCAGTGAAATAATAGACGATCTGGGCCATGATGCGCGCCCAGTTGATGGAATTCACACCAGACAATTGCACCCGGTCACGAAACGCATGATCGTTGAACATCGCCTTGACCAGTGCCTGGCAGTCATCGAAATTGCCTTCCACCGCAAGCGCATGGACATTGGCATCGCTGACACCTGTCATCTGGCGCTGCTGCACCGGCGAAACCCTGCCATGCGGAAAAAGGATGAAGATGTCAGTGTTCGACCGCCCGCGAAACGCTTCGATTGCTGCCCCGCCCGTATCGCCCGATGTCGCACCCACGATCGTTGCACGCAGGCCTCGTTCCGCCAGCACATGGTCCATCAGACGGGCAAGCAGTTGCATGGCCACATCCTTGAAGGCGAGCGTCGGCCCGTGAAACAATTCGAGGATGAAATGGTTGGACCCTGTCTGGATCAGCGGCGTCACTGCATCATGGCGAAAGGTTGCATAGGCCTCATCGACCATGCGGCTGAAATCAGCGCCTGCAATGGCGTCGCCAACAAAGGGCGCAAGCACGGCCTTGGCGACCTCGCCATAGGGTTTGCCAGCCATGGCCCGAATGTCGCTTGCGGAAAATTGCGGCCATTCCTGCGGCACATACAGCCCGCCATCGCGTGCCAGGCCTGCAAGCAGGACATCGCTGAAACCGGCTATGGGCGCACTGCCCCTTGTGCTGACATAGTTCACGTGATTTCTCCGCGTGCCTCTTGAACCGAAAACCATCTTGCCGCCATCATTTGCGGGCAGTTGCGGCAGGCGTTGGTATACCCGACCCTTGCGGTCATGCAAGCATTGCTGTGGGTAATGCGTCCCTGGTAACCAGGATTTTGCTTGCAAGGTCGCAAAACCGCCTGTTGCCTGCTATAGAGCGCAGCGGTTCATGAAAACCAGGAATATCCACGGGGCATAGGGATGCGTGTATTGGGTTTGTTTGAAAGGGCGGCAGCGGCACTTTTTGGCGCGGCATTGCTTGCCGGGTGCAACTCCGCCGGCGGCAACAAGGTGGAAAACACGCTCACGCCGATAGATCCGCAGATTGCCCAGCAGGGTCAGGCTGCGCAGGGCACCGTGCCGCCAGCCGATGCCGTGCAGGACCTTCGCGCCTATTGCCCGAAGACCGTGTTGCGCGCCGGCACCGAAACCTATGACATCTATCCCGCCAAGATGAAAAAGGA
>JAGRLM010000462.1 GCA_020441795.1 Nitratireductor sp. | reverse complement strand
ACTGGCCGAACATCGGGCCGATGCCACCCATCTGGAACATCAGCCATTGCAAGGTCTCAAAGCGTCTTGCTGGCTCGGTAGGCAGCAGTTTTCCGGACTTCTCTGCCAGGTAGATCAGGATCGCGCCCGATTCCCACAGTCCCATCGGCGCACCGCCAGGCCCGTATGGATCAATGATGGCGGGGATCTTGTTGTTCGNNTCGGGTTGAGCGACAGGAATTCGGGACTGGTCTGGTCGTTTGTCGAAAAACTCACCAGATGCGGCTCATAGGGCAGGCCTGTCTCCTCCAGCATTGCCGAAGCCTTGATGCCGTTTGGTGTCGGCAAGGAATAGAGCTGGATGATATCAGGATTCTTTGCCGGCCATTTGCGGGTGATTTCAAATTGCGAAAGTCTGCTCATGTTGGTTTCCTCGTTGGCATCATCAATAGGTGGACTTTCTTCTCGCTGTTTCAAAGCCGGTTGCAAGCGACAGCTTGTTCACAGTTCAGGTCCTGCATTGACACGAAAATGCGAACCCCAATGCGCAAGGACCAGGTTCATTTCATCCACCACGAAATGCCTGGCAGAATCGCGATCATAGCCATCTGCAAGCAGTGCGTCATATTCCGTGTGCGCATGGCGCACATGGGCACTCAACGCCTGTTCAAGTGCAATCGACGGGGGGAGGTGGCGCAGGTGCCCGGCAGTAGCGGCTTCTGTGACGGCAATAAAATCGGCAAGTGGCATCTGAGGGCAAAGCGCGCGCAGCCGTCTTGCAAGTTCCTTCTGTCTTGATGTTCCGGGTTTCGTCATCCGTCCGCCGATTCCAGCTATCCGCACTGAGCCTATCATTTTCGCGCAGGTAGCGAGAATGGCGCTAATGAAAAAGAACTTGTCGCAGTTTTGAAAATCATATAAAGATATCTTTATCTGAAATTGACAGTGGAACTGCAACCTTGCTTGACCGGATATCTTCTCCATCGCTTCGGCTCGACGATGCCGTAAACCTGTTGCGGGCGGCAGGCGAAAACACCCGGATCCGGCTGCTGGCGCTGTTGAGCGCGTGTGACCTGACGGTCAGTGACCTGATCGACATCCTTGGCCAATCGCAGCCGCGTATTTCCAGGCATCTGCGGCTGATGGGCGAGGCGGGGCTGGTCGAGCGCTACCAAGAGGGTGCCTGGGCGTTTTTCCGTGCGGTTGACCAGGGCGCTGCAAGCGAATTGGCGGCAGCGCTGATCGCCCATATAGACCGCGAGGACGAGCAGTTGCAACGCGACCGCGAGCGGCTCAACGCGGTGCGCCAGCGTCGGGCTGATCGCGCGACGAACTATTTTGCGAAAAATGCTGCTGCCTGGGACGAATTACGCTCGCTGCATGCCGATGATGCGCGGGTGGAAGCGGCGATGCTTTCGATTGCCGGAACGCGCCCCTTTGATGCGATGCTCGATCTTGGAACCGGCACCGGGCGGCTGCTCGAACTGTTTGCGCCGCTCTACCAGCGCGGGGCGGGCGTTGATGCGAGCCGTGACATGCTGCAGGTCGCGCGGGCCAATCTCGATGCCGCAGGCCTTTCCCGTGTGCAGGTGCGGCAGGGCGATCTCTACATGCTGCCAACGCCTGCCGGCCAGTATGACTTCGTGACACTGCACCAGGTGCTGCATTATCTCGACGATCCTTTGGCCGCGATCCGCGAGGCGGCGCGGGCGCTGAGCCCCGGCGGACGGTTGCTCATTGCCGATTTCGCGCCGCATGCGCTCGAATTCCTGCGCGATGAACACCAGCATGTACGCCTTGGCTTCAGCCATGAGCAAATGGCCGAGTGGATTGCCCAGGCCGGGCTCGAACTCATCGAGGTCCGCGATATCGCGCCAGATGTTGCAGCCGACAGTGCCAATGCCGGGCGCGACAAGCTGACCGTGACGCTGTGGCTGGCGCAGGATCCGCGCCTGCTCATCGCGAAAAGCCAGACGGGAAACCAAACCGGAGACGTCGCATGAAACAGCTGACCCGCCGTCCTGCGCAGAAATTGCGTGTCTCCTTCGAGTTCTTTCCGCCCGCCAATGCGCGGATGGAAGAAACGTTGTGGGCGAGCGTCGAGCGCCTTGCGCCGCTCAATCCCGATTTCATCTCCGTCACTTATGGCGCGGGCGGCTCGACGCGGGAGCGCACGCTCTCCATCGTGACGCGTATTGCGGCAGAAACAAATGTGCCGGTCGCTGGCCATCTCACCTGTGTTGGCGCCTCGCGTGCCGAGGTTGATGCGGTCATTGCCGATTACAAGGCGGCGGGCGTCAAGCGCATTGTGGCGTTGCGCGGCGATCCGGCGGAAGGCGTCGGCCATGCCTATGTTGCGCGACCGGACGGCTATGCCAATGCGGCGGAGCTGTGCGCCGCGATCTCGACGGCGGGTGAATTCGACATTCACGTCTCGGCCTATCCCGAAAAGCACCCCGAAAGCCCGGATTT
>JAGRLM010000461.1 GCA_020441795.1 Nitratireductor sp. | reverse complement strand
CCTTGCCCATGGTGTTGCGTGGCAGTGCTTCCAGCATGAATATCCGTTTTGGCTGCTTGAAGCGGGCGAGTTTCTCGCTCATTGCCGTCATCAGTTCGTCGGTTGAAACCTCCGCGCCTTTCTTCGCCACCACTGCGGCAACGACTGCTTCGCCGAAATCGGGATGCGGTATGCCGACTACGGCTGATTCATCCACGCCTGCTTGTTCGTCCAGAAGCAACTCGATCTCCTTGGGATAAATGTTGTAGCCGCCGGATATGATGAGATCCTTGGCGCGGCCAACAATTGTCACATAGCCATCCGCGTCGATGGTGGCGATGTCGCCGGTGATGAAATAACCGTCGGGCCGGAATTCCTCTGCAGTCTTTTCCGGCATCTTCCAATAGCCCTTGAAGACATTAGAACCCTTGACTTCCAATACCCCGATTTCACCTGCACCAAGAATATTGCCGTTTTCCGGATCCGCAACACGAACGGAAATGCCGGGCAGGGGGAAGCCGACCGTTCCGGCCCGGCGTTCCCCGTCATACGGGTTGGACGTGTTCATATTGGTTTCGGTCATCCCGTAACGTTCGAGGATGCGATGGCCGGTGCGGTTTTCGAATTCGACATGGGTTTCGGCAAGCAGGGGTGCTGACCCTGAGATGAACAGGCGCATATGGGCGACTGTATCCCTTGTCAGGCGATCGTCCGAAAGCAGTCTCGTATAGAAGGTTGGAACTCCCATCATGGTGGTGGCGCGCGGCATGAACTTGAACATCGAATCGAGGTCGAGGCCGGGCAGGAAGATCATCGCCCCGCCTGCAAGCAGCATCACATTGGTGGCCACGAACAATCCATGCGTATGGAAGATCGGGAGGGCATGCAGCAGCACATCCGTGGAGGTGAAGCGCCAATAGTCGACGAGTGCCACCGAGTTCGACAACAGATTGTCATGCGTGAGCATTGCCCCCTTGGAACGCCCGGTGGTGCCGGATGTGTAGAGGAATGCCGCGAGATCATCGCCCGAGCGGTCAACGGGCTCAAAGCTGTAGGATTGGCTGGAGGCAAGGTCGGCAAAGCTGCCGGTTCCATCGCCATCGAGCGTCATCAGGGTAGCGCCAGCCTTTGCAGCGACCGGTTCAAGTGCTGAAAATGCCGATGTGTCACAGAGCAGCAATTTCGCTTCTGCATCAGACACGAAATATTCGACTTCGCTTGCGGTATAGGCGGTGTTGAGTGGCAGGAAGACAGCACCAGCCGCGACACAGGCAGCATAGACTGCAAGTGCTTCGGGCGATTTCTTCACCTGCACGGCTACGCGATCGCCGGTTTTCACGCCAGCATGGCGCAATGCATTGGCATATCTGGCTGAAAGCTGCAGAAATTGGGCATGGCTTGTCTCCGTGCCGTCGGGACTGATCAGGAAAGTCTTGTTGCTGCCGGCATGGGGGGCAAACAGGCGGTCATGGAGATGATTTGGCATGATTTCTACGTCACCGGGCTCTTGTTGATCGGATCAATCGGTCCGCTGGGGAATCCTACGGCGTCCTCCACTGCGCGTGCTACCTGCAGCAATCTGGCCTCACCGCGCGGCGGGCCGATCAGTTGAATGCCGACAGGCATGCCGGAAGCTGTAAAGCCAACCGGCATGGCAATGGCTGGAAGGGCGGTGGTGGTTGCAAGAAACGAAAACCGCAGCCAGTCCACGTAATCGGGCACGGGAACGCCGTCTACCGTCAACGGATATTCATCCTCGACCATTCCAGGTTCAAGCCCTACAACCGGGATCGCCAGCACATCATGGCCTTCGAGGAATGTCCGCATGGCGTGATAAAGCACAGTGCGCTGGCGCAACGCATCATAAATGGCGGGTGTCTTGAGGTTGCGGCCGAATTCGGTGTTGTCCCTTAGGGTCTGCTTGAAATGCGCTTGAACCGCGTCCGGCAGATAGGCATTGATCGATCCATAATGGATACCGCGCAACGCGACATAGGTTTCGTAAAGCCCGGGCAATTGCGGGCAGGCGTCTTCCACCGTGCCACCAGCGTTGGCGACCTTTTGCATGGCCTGGCGCAGGACCGAGCGGATTTCCTTTTCAACCGGTGCAAAGCCGTTCTGGTCCTCGGAAAAGGCAATGCGAACTTTCGCATCAGCGCGTTTGATCTCCTCCTGAAACGAGATGGCCGGAGCCTCCAGCGAAATCGGCTGGCGCGGGTCAAATCCGCTCATGGCATCGAGAAAGAGGGCTATGTCAGCCACATCCCTTGCCATCGGGCCTGAAAGCCCCTCCGTGGAAAAGGCGGTAGCGGCGGGACCACCGCCGCAGCGCCCCGGGCTTGGGCGCAGGCCGACAACGCCGCAATAGGCGGCTGGTGTTCGCAGCGATCCAGCCAGGTCTGAACCTTGCGACAGCCACACTTCGCCGGTGGCGAGTGAGGCAGCTGCGCCCCCGGATGATCCCCCGGCGTTCTTGCGGGTATCCCATGGATTGCGGGTATGGCCGAACACCTCGTTGAAGGTGTTGCCGCCTGCGCCGAATTCGGGCGTATTGGTCTTGCCCACCACAACGCCGCCGCGTGCCTCCAGCCTTTCGACCAGCGGATCGGTCTCGTCCGGAACGAAATCCTTCAGCGCGACATTGCCGAAGGTGCAACGCATGCCGCTGACCGGTGTTAGGTCCTTGATGGCGATTGGCAATCCCGCAAGCCATCCGGCCTCACTGCCATTGATCCTTTCATCCCGCGCCAGATTGTCCAATGCCTTGCGGGCACGCTCGGGCGCAGTGATAACGGTTGCATTGACCGATGGCTCGACGCTGGCGATCCGGGCAAAGGCAGCGTCGAGCATTTCGGCCGGGGAGACCTCGCGTCTCTTCAAGAGCGCAACGGCATCGCGGGCAGATAACGCGCAAAGGTCCGGGCCGGTAAATTGGGGTCTTTCCTGCGACATGCAATGCCTTTCAATTCGGTTCGTGCAGGCCTGGAGAAGGGCCGACTTTTGCTGGCCACAATGCCTTGCAATGGAGATTGCCTGCAACCCCGTAAGTTTGTCATGCTGCCAGTCCGGCATTGTCTTGGTGACAGCCATTCAAGCCTTGCAGTGTGTTGTCCCATCCCGCAAGATCACATTGAAGCAGAAAAATGCAATCGCAGCAGGAAGAGGCATCAGCATGAATGAGATTTGTACCTGGTCGGCGATTGAAACCCGGGACAAGATCGACAAGCGTCAGGTCAGCGTGCTGGAGGTTGCAACCGCACATCTTGCCCATGCCGATGCGATCAATGCGCAAATCAATGCATTGCCGGAGATCTTGCACGAAGAGGCGTTGGCGACTGCTGTTGCACAGGACAATCTGCCAACCGATGCGCCGGATCGCGACAAGCCGCTATTCGGCCTGCCTGTTACCACCAAGATCAATGTCGACCAAAAGGGAACGGTCAATTCGAACGGTTTGGCAGTGCTTGCCGGCAATATTGCCCAGGAAGACAGTCCACTGGTTCGCAACATGCGCAATGACGGTGCTGTCTTGTTCGGGCGCACCAACACCCCGGAATTCTCCCTGCGCTGGTTCACGTCGAATCCGCTCAATGGCGTTACCTGCAATATATGGAATGCTGCGATTACACCCGGCGGGTCCAGTGGTGGCGCCGCATCCTCGGTTGCTGCCGGGGTCGGGGTGATCGCACATGGCAATGACCTCGGGGGCTCGCTACGCTATCCGGCATATTGCTGCGGGGTTGCCTCAATCCGGCCATCCATGGGCAGGGTGCCTGCCTTCAACCCGTCGGGCAAGGTGGTGCGGCCGCCGATGACGCAGCAAATGTCGGTGCAGGGACCGATAGCACGTTCGATTGCCGATGTCCGACTGGGACTGGCTAGCATGGCGCGCCGTGATGCGCGTGACCCATTGTGGCAATGCGCGCCATCCAGTGGCATCAACCGTGATGGTAGGAAATTGCGGATCGGCTATTGCGTCGATGCCTTTGGTGACAGCGATGATCCGCAGGTTCACAAGGCCGTGGAACTGGCGGTTGCCGGACTGCGCGCTGCCGGGCATGAGCTGGTCGAGTCTGTGCCGCCGGAAATGAAACTGGCGGCGGAAACCTGGGGCCTGCTGCTGAGTACGGAAACCGAACTCCTTTCGGGCGAGGCAATGCGCCAGATTGGCTCGAAGGGCGTTGTGAGTCTGTTCGAGGCGATGAAGGCTTTCTATGGCACGACCGACCTGAAGGGCTTTCTGGTGGCGATGCTGGAGCGGATGCGGCTGCAGGCTGAATGGTCAAGGCATTTCGAACTGGTCGATCTGGTCCTGATGCCCACCTCCGGCGCGTTGCCATTTGACAATGATGCCGATTTCAACAGTCCGGCAGAAATACCGGCGATGCTGCGTGCGCAAAAATATCTCTATGTCATCAACATGCTTGGGTTGCCATCTGTCGCGGTGCCCACGCATGTCGCGAATCCAGAAACAGATCCGCGTCCTGTCGGTGTACAATTGGTGGGTCCGATGAACGACGACGCCCTGTGCCTGGACGTCGCCGAATCTGTGGAGCGGGAAATTGGCAGGCCGATAACCGGCCTCAGGCTGCCATAGCCGGAATCCGGCGGCGAGCCGGCTTCTTCCGGCCGATTGCAGCCGCTTCGATAAAGTCGACCATCCAGCCGGCGAATTTAACCCCATCAGCGCCATCGCGGACTGACAGGCGGGCTTTTTCCAGCACTTGCTCGTTCATGTCGTCGGCAACATAATCCAGCAGGCCATCAACATAATCCGGTGTCATTTCCGGATGATGCTGGGTTGCCAGAATATGATTGCCGATGGCGAACGCGCTGACCGGGGCAATGGGATCATTGCCAAGCACGATTGCGCCTTCGGGCAGTTCGACAACCTGCTCGTTGTGCGCGCAATAGAGCCGAAGTTGCGGGTATTTCTCGTTCATCCAGTCAAGATGGCGCTCGAAGGTGGTTGTGGTCACGCCAAGACCCCATCCACCGGGATTTCTTGCAACACGGCCGCCAAGCGCTGTGGCAATTGCCTGATGGCCGAAACAGGCCCCAATCAGCGGCATCTTGCGGGCGTGAGCCGTGCGGATCAGGTCGAACAGCCGCGGTATCCACGGCCTGTCATCGTGCACGGATGCCGGGCTGCCTGTGATGACGATCGCATCATAGCGGCTGATATCGGCAGGAAAAATTCCGTCCTTCACGGGATAGACCGTGTAGGACCAGTTGGGCCTCAACGGCCTCAAAAGGTTCGCGAATTTTTCCCCGTCATTGGGAAAGCTGTGGGTGAATGCCGAGTCGTCAACGTCGGTCAGCAGGATTGCGATTTTCATGGCAACTCCCGATGGCTTTGGCGCAGTTAAGTGCGTTGCGGCTTTTTGGAAAAAATACCGGGACTACCACCCGGCCGGCTATCAGCGTTCGGCTTCGAGAGCTTCAATCTGCAGGTCGAAACCGTGCGTTATATGGTCCACAATCGCTTCCATTGCAAGAGTGGGATTTCCGGTTTCTATTGCGTCGGCAAGACGCAGGTGATCGCCCAGGGATTTGGCCAGATCAATCTTGTCGATCGCGGCAAACAGGTTGTAGGAAATGCCGCGATTCCAGATATTATCGAACATTTCCAGCAGGTAACGATTGCCCGCCAGTTCAACCATGGTGCGGTGAATCTTGCGATTGGCGTTGAAATAGGCTGCCACCGAAGGGGAGGCGATGTTCTCCTCGGTCTCGATCACCTGGCGCAATTGGGCATTCTTTTCTGCGTCATTGAGGGAAGCGAGTATTCGAACTGCCTGGCCCTCGATTGCGGCACGCGCCTGATAAAGTTCGCGCACTTCCTCTCGGGACATTCTGTAGAGCGAAAAACCGCCCTTGGAAGAGGACACGACAATGCCATCCTGTTCCAAGCGCAGCAGTGCTTCGCGCACCGGTGTTCTGCTGATCTGCAATTGCTCGGCCAGTTTTTCCTGAACCAGTTGCTCGTCCTCGGTTATGACACCGGAACGAATGGCCTCCAGAAGCTGGGTGTAGGCAATGTCAGCAAGCCGCTGACGCTCCACGGTGATGGTCTTCAAAGCCATTCGGTCAAACCTTTATGCGAGTGCTGTACATTGTATACCGTATCCTGAAAACAGTGAAAACCGGATAAATCGTCGCGAAGCCGCTTGCGTTCCGTGTGGATACTGAATACAGTATACACATGCATGTCAGGGAGGCTTCTATGTGTGGAATAGCTGGCAGAATCTTGAATTCGGCAGGGCGGGTCGGGAATGATCTCGTTGAGTTGATGGATGCCCAGGAACATCGTGGTGCGGATAGTACGGGCTTTGCCGTTTATGGCATACCGCGTGATACCGGCTATGTGTTGCGTGGCATGGGCTTTGACAAGTCGCGCCTCGGCAAGGACATGGATGAGTTCCAGGAAATCCTGAAGGCCCATGGTTCCGACTTCAGCGAGGATCCGAGTTTTGTGGTTGATGACCATGCGCATTATTCGGCCCGCATCATCATCAATGAGCCCAAGGATATTGCGCGCTGGATCCATGATGCGGATCAGATTTGCGGAAATTTCGAGGTTCAGTCCTGCGGGCGTTCACTGGAAATCATCAAGGACATTGGCGGGTCCACGGCTGTTGCCGACAAGCACGGCGTACGGGACATGATCGGGACGCATGGCCTTGGTCATGCGCGACTGGCGACGGAAAGCTCGGTGCTGCCCAATGCCAGCCATCCGTTCTGGGCACGTCCTTTCCCCGATGTTGCCATCGTGCATAACGGTCAGATCACCGACTATTACACATGGCGAGACCGGCTGCGGCGCAAGGGCTACCGTTTCCTCACCGAAAACGATAGTGAACTGATTGCCGTCTGGGTCTCCGACCAGATTGCCAGCGGGCTTTCACCCATCGCTGCGCTGAAGAAATCCATTACCTCCATTGATGGTGTCTTTACCTTCATGATCGCCGATCAGGATGGGATCGGCTTTGCCAAGGACCGCTTTGCGATGAAGCCGCTGGTGGTGATCGAGGAAAATGGCGAAATGGCTGCTGCCACCGAAGAGCAGGCCGTGCGGCGAATCTATGCCGGCGAAAGCGATGTCATCAATCATGACGGGCCGTCGCTGACGGGCATCTGGGGCGTTGGCAACAGGAGCCTTGCAGCATGAGCGAAGTTGTCATCGAGGCGGGCAAGCGCCACATCAAGGAGATCAATGAAGACATTCAGGCTGCTTGTGCTGCCGGTCACAAGGTGATCGTTCGCAATACGCTGTCGCGGCACAATCTCGGCGTTGGCCTTCCGGCAAATGCAAATGTGCATTTCGAAGGCAGTGTCGGCTATTATTGCGGTGGCCTCAATGTTGGTGCGACGGTCACTGTCGAACGCAATGCCGGATGGGCGGTGGGCGAGGGTATGCGCAACGGCCATATCACTGTTGGCGGCTATGCCGGCATGAGTGTGGGCGCTGCCATGATCAGCGGCACAATCCATGTAAAGGGCGATTCAGGTCCGCGTTGCGGCGTGGCCATGAAGGGCGGCAATATCGTCGTCGAAGGTCGCATCGGCTACCAGTCCGGTTTCATGGCGCATTCGGGCAAGATCATTGCGATTGGCGGTGCGGGTCATTCCTGCGCCGACGCCCTGTGGCAGGGCGAGGTTTGGGTGGCGGGTCCCGTCGACAGCCTTGGCGTGGATGTGAAGGTCGTTGAACCCACAGCCGAGGAAGTGGCGGAAGTGGATGCCATCCTTGAGCCGCTCGGACTGGTCGATTCCTCACGTAACTGGCGCAAGATGATCTCTGGTCAGCGCCTTTGGTATTTTGAAAGCCGGGATGCAAGCGCATGGCTGATGATCTGAACACACCCTATCAATATCCATTCGAACAGCCCTCCGAGGACGCGGTGCGTTTTCGTGACGGCGCCATCGAGGGTCGCCCGGCCGGAGTGCCTGCCTCATATGATGAAGGGGGGTCGACACGCTGGACACCGGAAGCGATTTCGGAAGTTCATGCGCTGGCGCAACTCGGTCGCTACCAGGTGCGTGGCTTCAACACCTTCAACAAGCGGATGCCGACCTTTGATGACCTGACATTCGTTCCGGCATCCATGACCCGTCTGCCGCTCGAGGGATATCGCGAGAATTGCGATACCACCACGATACTGGGTGGCGGGCGCGGGCTGGTCGAAAATCCGGTCCATCTCAAGATACCGATCTATATTGCTTCAATGTCCTTTGGTGCCTTGTCCGCGTCGGCTAAGGCAGGCCTGGGATTTGGTGCCTCGAAGGTTGGCACCATGACCTGCACGGGCGAGGGTGGCATGCTAGAGGAAGAGCGCGCTGCATCCAACATCCTGCTCTACCAGATGTCACCGGCGCGCTATGGCGTTGATCTGGACCATATCCGTCGCGCCAATGCGCTGGAGATCGTGGTCGGGCAGGGCGCGAAGCCCGGTACGGGTGGTTTGCTTCTCGGTATGAAGGTGAGTGAACGCGTCTCGCGCATGCGCACGCTGCCGCAAGGCGTCGACCAGCGCTCGACCATTCGCCATCCCGATTTCCTCGGCGCAGATGACCTAGCCGTCAAGATCGAGGAATTGCGCATAGCCACAAACTACAAGGTGCCGATCTTCATCAAGA
>JAGRLM010000460.1 GCA_020441795.1 Nitratireductor sp. | reverse complement strand
GTCCGCATCGACGGCTCGCAATTGCACCTGCTTGATCTCTCCGAGCCGCAATTGCGCGCGGCCTATCTTGAATCGGAAATTCCCTCCGGCACCTATCCCTTCCAGCCCGAGGCAGTCAGCACGATAGCAGTGAAGGCAGTCTTGATGACATTCGACTTCACACCGGAAAAGAGCGAATACCATGCCGAGAGCTGCAAGGCGGCGGCAGATCTTTCGCACCTGCTGCTGGAAAATCTTGAACGCTTGCGCGCAACCGGACACCCGAAATGGAAGGATGTCGACCTCACAGCCCTGCCACCGGGCTGGAAGGTGAGCGACTGCGTGAAGAAAGGCATGGCCGCCGATTACGCCTTTACCTGCGGGCCAAGGGCAAAGCCACGCCAGGATGAAACCGCCGCAGCGCCGCAATCCGCCAATGCCGACCCGGAATATCTGCGCTTGCTCAAGCAGCGTCTGGGCACCCAGTAGCTGCGAAACGCACATCGGCAAAGTCAAGCGGGCTGGTGAAAAATATATTTGTTTCAATGCACGGCAGACACGGATTCTTCGCCGCAATTCCGCCAAAAACTTAGCCGGATAAGTTCCGCGTCGCCTTGCATTTGTGCATCGCGAAATCATCCAACAGGAGTTTATGAAATGAAGAAATATGTCGTGGCGCTTGCCCTCTCCGCTCTCGTTGCGGCTCCCGCATTTGCAGCTGAAATGGACTTCGCCAAGGTTGATGCAGACGGCAACGGTGCGGTAACCCTGGAAGAAGCCACCGCAGCAGGCTGGGAATGGACTGAAGAGCAGTTCGCTGCAGCCGACAAGAACAGCGACGGCGCACTGGACGCAGAAGAATTCCAGGCAGCCAGCGCAATGTAATCGCGCCGGCGACCCCAACAGGGTCGACAGCCCCCGCCCCTGACAGGGCGGGGGTTTTTGTTTGCCAGGACCACCCCTGAGCGAAGTCGGCAACAATATGGCAAAATATTGATTTAATTCATCAATTTTACCAACGAATTGAAACCTGGATTGATTTCACCGCCCGGTTGGAGCCGCATTGGAGATCCATATCTGGCTAGTCGGATGCAGGGGCACCGACACAACCAAAGGAGAAATTCCATGAAGAAGATCATTCTCGCATTCGCGCTGGCAGGATTTGCAGCAGCACCGGCACTTGCCCAGGCTGCTGCCTTTTCTGCAGCTGACGCCAATGCCGATGGCATGGTGACGATGGAAGAAGGCAACGCTGCTGGCAACAGCTGGACCGAGGAGCAGTTCAAGGCAGCAGACACAGACGGCAATGGCAGCCTCTCCGAAGCGGAATACAATGCAGCAACCGGCCAGTAACAAGCCGTCAGGCGGACCACTGGCCCCGCTGCAGGGGCGAGGAAAGGCGGTGCTTCGGCACCGCCTTTTTTGTTGCGGTCGTCATGTCCATCGCTATGGTGCCGCCATGATCAGCGTGCCAGCCAAACGAACCCATCGCGGCATCCTCCTTGCCGCACTCGCAATACTGGTCGCCTTGCCGCTTGCGGCATGGGTCTGGAACCCCGCCATGATGCTTGTGGTCGGCTTCGAACTGGCAAGTCTCACGCAGCGAAATGGCGGCCCGCCCGGAGACTGTTCCGGCCAGTGGTCTTTGTCGATTGACGCCTCCAGGCCATGGCTTGTGCCCTTCTATCCCGAGACCAACGCCACCTATCGCCTCATGGTGCTGGACGCCAATGCTGGCGATGACAGCCTCGACTTCACGCTTTCCGGCACCTTGCCCAGGGCGCGCTATTCGAGCCTGCATGTCTATGACGCCGATACCGCGGAAATTCTGCTGGCACGCACCGGAGAGGAACTGGCGGAAGGCACCAGCAGCGACTGGCAGCTCACCCTGCAGCAAGCCACCAAGGGCACGGATGCCAGGGCAATTGCGCTGATCCGCCCGGGCGCGCGCAGGCTGGCTTTCGTCTGGCGCAGTTACCTGCCACAGGGGGAAGAAACGCTGCCGAGGATCACGGCCATCAACAGCAGTACCGGCGCAGCACTCGAAAACTGCCGCAACCGCTTCACGCTGCCACAGACCGTCACCGACCGCGAAGCACAACGCCAGCGCGACACGGTGTTGGCCAATATGGCAAACCAGCAGCGCGACATGCAATCATCAGGGGTCGGGTTTCCGATCCGGTTTTACGTCCGCCATGCTGCCTCCACGCCCTTCTTTGCCAACCAGCACATCACATATGCCTTCGCGCCGCTGCTCAGGGATGAAGGCCCGGCGCTGATCCGGTTTCGCCCGCCGCCGGGATTGCGGTACTGGTCGGCCTGTATCGGGGGTTTGCGTGAAACCTCCACCAGCGCCTGCCTGGCCGACACGGAAGTCAGCATCGGCGAAGAGGGAATGGCCTATTTTCTGGTCGGCCCGAAAACCGATGCGCTGGAGCAACTGGCAGCCAACAACGGCTGGAACTTCCTGCGCTCCGACTGGTTCATGGGCAACCGCATTTTCATCCTCCGCGAACTGATTACGCAAACACCTCCGCCCGGCGCACGGCTATTCGCCAACCTGCCGGATTTCGACAATGCCAAACCGCTTGATGTGCAGTTTGCTGATGGATTGCTGGGTGAATTCGCGCCGGTTGGAAGATATCTGAGATAAAATCAACAAGCGCCAATAATCAAAAATAATTTGAAATAAATATAGCCGCCTAATAAACATTAATGATTGTTTGATTTGGGATTTTTTCGATATTTTACAATAAGCCGGATTTTGACTAAAATTCAATACGGGGCGGGATTGGGAGCCTGCAATGAAAATCTTGTTACTGGCTGCGTTGTTGCAGCCCGCAATGTTTGGCAGCGATGCCAGACAAGCCGAAATTTTTCCGCCTCTTGTTCGTGTTGTTCCAGTGAACAGCGCGCCATCAGGCTCCGACAAGGATGAATCGGGAGGGCGTAGCGATGAATGCATCGTCTACTCCCTTGCCCAACTGGCAAGACTGCCACACGAAAAACAGCTTGCTCTGTGGGAAAAGGTTCAAACCAACAGCAAGTTCCTGGTGACGGGCTATACCCCCTGGATGTCACGCCAGATAGCACGGGCGATGGGCTACGATCCGCATCGTGTACTTCAGGTGCTGGATAGTATGGCGCGAGCCTTGACCAAAAAGCGCGTTACCAAGATTGCCGAGGCTTATTATCTGAAATTGCTCAGGGAGGCGAAGGAGACAGACGAACAGGTGGCCGATCAGCAGATCGTGCTGCGCAAGAGCGGATCGCTGGATGATGCATTCAAGTTGCGCAATCTTCTGGACAAGAGCGTCGGTTTGCACAACCAGATCTCAATGATCCGGATTTTCTCAAAGGATTTTGCAGAGGGCAGGATCAAACTCAACAATTACGGCTGCGTGCGCTGAACAATTTGGGCACAGTGCAGAAAGCCAATATTTGGCCTCGCGGGAAGGGCCACAGTTTGGCTGGATGGCAGGGGGGACTGGCGTAAAGCCTGGTTCCACGGCAAGATGCGGGTTCTGAAATCAGGGCCTGCCGCCATGAACATCATGATGATTTTGGCAATAATCGCCGACCTGCTGCTCGCCGTTCTGCTGACGGCTGTTTCAGGCTTCATCCTGCAGGGTGTCAACAATACGGGCGCGATGATGCCCGAGGCCGCTCTTTATGTCGGCTTCATCCTGCTTTGCATTGTGGCATCAGCCCTTGCGGCAATCCTCCGCAAGCGCCAGCCGCTGGCCACCATCATCGCCGCCATACCACTGGCCGTTGCAGCGTTGGCAATGATGCTGGAAGGGGTGGTTGTTTGAGGATCAGCGCTGATTGATCACGATTTCCACAGAATCATTGTTGTCGGGCTCATCCAGGCTACAATCAGATTCCGCACTCCATGCGCCGATTGCAGTTGCAAACAATTCCAGGACTTTATCTTTGGAATAACCAAGCTTAATTTCAGCGAAATGACCAATATCGCAGATAAGGTCGCATATGGCTTCGTCACCAACATAGCCATCCATTGTTATGTCAGCGAAGCATTGAAGGGCTTCGCCAGCCCATTCCGCACGATCAATATTGTTGACCATTCATTTCCTCCCAGGCACAAACAATTTCAAGTAAATCAGAAAAAGAATGGTTTGCCGGCATGAAAGGCGTATTTTCCCACAAGCCAGATAGCTCTTATGACGATGTGAAAGGCGAACGCTATCACTTTCCAAAAACCTATCTTTCACGCGTCGAAAAAGTGGTTTCCGACTATTTTGTCTACTATGAACAGATACCTGGCCATGCGGGGCGGTTTTATTCCGGCGTAGGACGCGTCACGCAAATCCGTCCAGACGAAAAGCTGGAAGATCATTATTATGCTGATCTTGCTGACTACCTCGATTTTGATCGTTTGGTGCCATACCGTGAAGACGGCGGATATGAATCCCGGCTAGTCCGCACTGACGGGAGCATCAATGGGGGAACAGCGCAAAGCGCAGTTAGAATTATTGAAGATAGCGAATTTGCTAAATTGATCAGAGCAGGACTTTCGCAGGAACCGGAATGGCCTGATCGCGTTGACGAAATAGGGGAAGACACGAAAAGACCGTCAAACGCAGGTTTCTTTGATTTCGACCCAAATCAACCCGAAATAATTGGCGCACCGGCAAATCGCCCAGTTGTGGAGCAATTGCTGAACAGGAAGTGGCGCGACAGGAAATTCAAACAAGTTATTCGCATTGCCTATGATCGCACATGCGCTTTGACCGGCTTGAGATTGATCAATGGTGGTGGCAGGCCAGAAGTCGAGGCAGCGCATATTCGTCCTGTTGAACACGGTGGGAATGATTGGGTCAGAAACGGCATTGCGCTGTCCGGCACAGTGCATTGGATGTTTGACAGGGGCCTTTTGTCGTTAGGCGACAATTTCGAAATTTTGCGGTCA
>JAGRLM010000036.1 GCA_020441795.1 Nitratireductor sp. | reverse complement strand
GGATGCACCGCAAGGGCGGCGTGCACGATGTGGCATTTACCAACGGAACGGGCCCGCGCCTGCATCATACGGCCTTTTGGGTTCCGACACCGCTGAACATCATCGACCTGCTCGATCTGATGTCAACGACCGGCTATGTCGCCAATATCGAACGCGGCCCGGGCAGGCATGGCATATCAAACGCCTTTTTCCTTTATATTCGCGACCAGGACGGGCATCGCACGGAAATCTATTGCTCGGATTATCAGACTGTTGATCCCGATCTCGAGCCGATCCGATGGGACCTGAAAGATCCGCAGCGTCAAACGCTCTGGGGTGCACCGGCGCCGCGATCCTGGTTCGAGGAAGGCAGCATCTTCAACGGCGTCGAGATGAGCGAAAGCGATCTCAAGGCCCAACCGATCATTGCACCCTGAACATGACCATATCCATGAAATTCGCTACCATATCGACCAAAGCCGGGGCTGTTTATGGCGCTGTCACCGACAATGGGTTCATCGCCCTGTCACAGGATTTTCCGCATTGGAAGACACTGCGCAATGTCATCGAGAATCACGGTTTTGCAGCCCTTGAACTGGCAGCACAGGGCCGCGACATCACCCACCGCAATGGTGAATTTCGCTGGGAAATACCGATCCCTGACCCCGAAAAGATCATCTGTGTCGGCGTGAACTTCCCGGACCGCAACGCGGAATACAAGGATGGACAGGAAGCGCCGCCCAACATGAGCCTGTTCATCCGTTTTGCCCGATCCTTTGTCGGGCACGAAACGCCGCTGACCCGCCCGCCGGAAACCCCGCAACTAGACTATGAGGGCGAGATCGCCATCGTCATCGGCAAGGGCGGCAGGCGGATTTCCGAAACCGCGGCACTGTCGCATATTGCCGCCTTGACCCTTTGCAATGAGGGAACGCTCCGCGACTGGGTTCGACATGCAAAATTCAATGTGACCCAAGGCAAGAACTGGGATGGCTCCGGCGCAATGGGCCCATGGCTTGTGCCCTTTTCCAATCCCGACCAGATTGCCGATATTCGCCTTCAAACCCGCGTCAATGGCGAGACCCGGCAGGATGATCGTACCAGCCGCATGCTGTTCCCGATCGCCCGGCAGATCGCCTATATTTCAACCTTCACGACCCTCGTTCCAGGAGACATCATCGTAACCGGCACACCAACGGGAGCAGGAGCACGGTTCGACCCGCCAAGATATCTTGTACCTGGCGACATCGTCGAGATCGAAGCGGAGGGGATCGGCATCCTTCGAAACGGAGTACAAGACGAATGACACCGGAGGAAATCGAAAGCGCTGCGCAGATGCTGTTCGACGCCGAGAAGTCCGGCATCCAGTGCGGATTGCTGAGCCTAGCCTATCCGCACATGACGCTTGATGATGCCTATGCCGTACAGGCGGCGCTTGTCGGCAGAAAGCGCGCTTCAGGCCTTCAACCGATCGGCTGGAAAATCGGCCTGACATCGCGTGCCATGCAACAGGCGCTCAACATCACCACACCCGATTCAGGCATCCTGTTCGACAACATGCTGTTCGAGAGCGGCGCAACTGTCCCCGCCGGCCGCTTTATCCAGCCGCGTATCGAGGCGGAAATCGCCTTCATCATGAAGGCCCCCCTGAAGGGCGAGGATGTTACCCGCCAGGATGTGATTGCAGCAACCGGGCATGTTGCGCCCTCGCTTGAGATTCTCGACACCCGCATCCTGCGGGCCGACCCTGCTACCGGCAAGGCACGCATCATTACTGACACGGTTTCCGACAACGCCGCCAATGCCGGCATTGTCCTGGGCAACGAACGCCATGCAGTAGACCGTTTCGACCTGCGCTGGACCGGTGCGATCCTCAAGCGCGATGGCGTGGTCGAGGAAACCGGCCTTGGCGCGGGCGTGCTCGATGACCCGGTTACCGGCATTGTCTGGCTGGTCAAACGCCTAGCCCGATATGGCGGCGGTCTTGCCTCAGGCGACATCGTCCTGTCCGGCTCCTTCATACGCCCGGTCGAGGCACCGTCCGGCAGCAGTTTTGACGCAGATTTCGGGGAATTTGGTTCCGTCTCGCTCCGCTTTGGCTGATTGGAGCGATTGTTGCCGTTTTTGAAACTTGAATTGCCATCCGTCACGGGCCAACCTGCATGAAATACCATGATCGGATTGCCCATGCCTGTGATTGACTGCCTGCAATATGCCAACTGGTCGGAAAGCATCTTTCGCCAGATGCGCGCCGGTGGCGTGGACGCCGTGCATGTCACCATCGCCTATCATGAGAATTTTCGTGAAACGGTGCTCAATATCGAGAAATGGAACCGCTGGTTCGAGCAGTTTCCCCAACTGATCTTTCACGGCAGAAGCGGTGATGATGTCCGGAAGGCCGAGGCGGAAGGCCGGACCGCCATCTTCTTCGGCTTCCAGAATCCCTCCCCCATCGAGGATGATATTGGCCTCGTTGAAATCTGCCATACGCTGGGCGCGCGCTTCATGCAGTTGACCTACAACAATCAGTCGCTGCTCGCGACAGGCTGCTATGAGGCGGAAGATACCGGCATCACCCGCATGGGCAGGCAGGTAATTGCCGAGATGAACCGTGTTGGCATGGTGATCGACATGAGCCACTCCGCCGAGCGCTCTACGCTCGAAGCCATCGAGCAGTCATCACGCCCCATCGCCATTACCCATGCCAATCCGCATTGGTGGCATCCTGCCTTGCGCAACAAGTCGGATACAGTGTTGAGGGTGCTGACCTCCTCCGGCGGGATGCTGGGCTTTTCGCTCTATCCCCACCACCTCAAGGACGGTTCGGCCTGCACGCTGGAGAGTTTCACGACCATGATCGCAGAGGCCGCCAGTCGTTATGGCGCGGAAAATCTCGGACTGGGTTCCGACCTTTGCCAGGACCAGCCCGACACTGTTGTCACCTGGATGCGCAATGGCCGCTGGACAAGGCAAACAGACTATGGCGAGGGCAGCGCCAACAATGCCGGTTTCCCTCCACAGCCTGCCTGGTTCAACGACAATCGCGACTTCGCCAATATCCGGGATGGCCTTGCTGCCCGCGGCTTTTCACCATCTGAAATCGATGGCCTGATGGGCGGAAACTGGTTGCGCTTTTTTGACGATTCCTTTGGACCTGCCGCATGATCACAACCAGCCCGGAACCTGCCGACATTGCGCCACGCCCGCCCGCACAGGTGATGAACCTCGCTGCAATGGGCGCATCCCATGCCACGCGCCTCAGCTTCATGCGTATCCTGTTGCGGCGGCTCAAGCGTGAGAAATGGCGCTTCGAGCGCCGGGTTTTCGATATTGATGCACGCGGTGTCGGAACCGCAGTCTATGTCGCGCATGGCCCGCAGCGCAGCTATTCGCTGGTATGCTTCGGCCACGACCTGCCACCAGAAATGCGCTCGGATCGCGTTATCGCCACCGCCTGGGACGCAACATTTGCGCTGCATGACGGCATCGCCGACGAGCAAACCATTGCCCGATTGCGCGACAATATCCCGTTGCAGGAAGCTGGCCGGGTATTGGCAAGCGAGCTTTCCGTATCACGGGCAAACCGTTCCGTGCGGCTGTTCGAGCATGTTGTGGAAAGCCTCGCTTCAGGCCGTCAGCCGAATGGCAGCCGCGTCACTGAAACCGGCTACCTCATGCGCACAACTGCCGTATACGGATCCGGCAAACTCGGTGCCGCCGACCGCGAATCCATAGCCGAAAGGCCCGAATTCAACGCACCATTCCAGGTGGAAATGCTTTCCGTCTACCTGACCCGCGCCTTCATCGCCGATCTCGTCGAGCAAATGGCAAGACTGCGCTCGCCGAAGACTGCGGTCCCATTGGAACCAGGCTTGCGCCGCAGCCTTGGCGTCGGCAATTCCACCGGGCTTGGCATGGCACCGTTTCTGGTCAACCACCCGGCCCTGCTCAACAACTGGATTTCAGCGCGCGAACATGCCTTGGCGCGCGTCAGGAATTTGCCCGCCGCATCGGCCGCGCAGGTAGCTCGGTTTCTTGATCTCCTTCGCAGCTCCAGGACGAATGCGCTTCAGTGGCATTCCAGTGACCCGCGTCAGATGCAATGCATAGAGGGGCTCAATCGCGACCTTGGAAGTCTCAATGATGATCTGGCCTTGTCCATGCTGAGCGGCCCCAGGCCCTGGAACAAGCTGTATGGCTGGGCAGAGCAACATCTGTCACCTGAGGGCCGTGAACTCATCGCCGCGCTCCTCATCGAGCCGCATGGCGAAATTGTCGACGAACTGGCCGATACCATGAGCGCCGATGAAAGTACCGCATTCCGCATTGATGGCAGCATGAGCGTCGGCCGGATGCTGGAATTGCTCGCCGAAATCCACGGCGCGCGGATTGACATGGACTGGTCTGATCCCAAAGCCATCGCACGCCTCTGGTATGTCTCTGCTGAAAAACTGGAACCTCGCCTCGGTGAGCGTTTCGAGGAGCCGCTTGACGCCTATGAACAACCGCTCGCACCGGCGCGCGACGCTGCGATGATGGCGCAGGACCTTGCAATGCATGACGCTGAAATGCGCCTTGCCGAGTTCCTGCTCAAGCATCCCCGTTATCGCCATGTCGCCAGACGTGCACAGCTCGCTTCGAGGCTTCCCTATGCCGAAATCCGCGACAACACCATTTCGGCGACCATGCTTCCGGTTGATCTGCTGCGCTGCAAATTGTCCTTCTTCGGCGCCCAGCAATTCGATCCGAGATCAGACCGCTGGATCCGGATAAACATGTTCAAGGGGGCACCCTACCCCCACGAACTGGAAACGGCTGATGCAGACTTTTGGCCCTATGCGGTCTTGCCAGCCAGCGCATGACCCATCTGTCACTGAACGAGATCGAGGCAGTATCCAAACGCGCAACACGCGGCGCTGGCCGTTCATGGGGAATGGCAGAAGAGGCCGGCAAGGCTGTGCGCATATTGCATGAAATGGGATTGCCGGGAGGCGAACTTCTTGCCGGTCTGCTGGAGGCAACCGACAACCTGTCGGAAGCCGCTATCGCCCCCTCATCGCTTGACGGGCACTGGCATGCCGCATCAGGTGTGCTTTGCCCCGTTTCAACGGGTGCCACACTGGGCGACATTGCCCGCGACATTGCAGGCGGGCGGGAAATCCGGACATCCGAAATCGCATTTCCGCTCCTTTTGCTGCCATTTGTGATGGCGGTCGCCAGCGAAAATCATTTGGCGCTGCGTCTGGAATGGAGCGACACTTCCCTTCAAGTGTCGACAAATGGAATAGGCACTGACGCTTCTCCTGCTTCACTTCTGGCTCCAGTAAGCGAAAGCCTTGCCTGCCACATTACGCCGGAAACCGAAGCTGCGAGCGCTTTCGGTCCGCCGCTCCACCAGATGGCCCAACATGCATGGGAAATATTGAATGCCTTTGCCGCGCGCACCTATGCGCCGGATAGCGAGGCATCAAGGCTCAAGGGCGCTGGCTCCAGCCTGCCCGACAATGACTGAGCGAAAGCCCGCTCAGGCCTGTCGTTTGTGAATGCTGCCAAGCGCGCAACCGCTGCAACCCACGGCACAGCCTTTTTCTTCTGCTTGCGGCGCGCACGGCTCTTTCCGGCCGGAAAGCCTGTGCACGAGCACAGTCTTGAAACGTACGGGCAGGAATATCCGCCATAGGACGAAAGCCGCCGCTGCAAAAACGATCATATAGGTCAGGACAGCATCAAGCAGCATCACCGGATCATGCATTCAGCTATCCTCCCAACGCTATTGCCGACTGGTAGACAACGAAAGAAGCGATATAGGCGAGCACCATCATGTAAACGAACATCGCTACAGGCCAGCGCCAGGAATTGGTCTCGCGCCTCACGACACCAAGCGTCGAGGCGCATTGCGGCGCAAACACATACCAGGCCAGAAGCGATAATGCAGTTGCCAGCGACCATTGCGCCGAAAGCGTCTGCGACAATGCAGAACCGGATGCATCGCCGCCAATTGCATAGACAGTTGCCAGCGCCCCAACGGCAACCTCACGCGCGGCAAGCCCGGGAATGAGCGCAACCGCGATCTGCCAGTTGAAGCCTATGGGCGCGAGCAGTGGCTGCAAGGCATGGCCGATTATACCGGCAAAGCTGTAATGGATTGCCGGGCCTGTCGCACCTTCAGGCGGTGCCGGAAAGGTTGAAAGGAACCAGATCAGGATCATCATCGACAAGATGATCGTGCCAGCGCGCTTGAGAAAGATGATCGCCCGTTGCACCACGCCCAGAAGCACACTGCGCACCAGTGGCCGCTTGTAGCCCGGCAGTTCCATGATGAACGGTTCCGACTTGCCGCGCCACACGAAGGTTCGGAAGACCAGCGCGACAGCAAAGGCACTGACAATGCCCGCCGCATAAAGCGAGAACATCACCAATCCCTGCAGATTGACCATTCCCCATACCTGACGGTTGGGGATGAAGGCAGAGATGATGAGCGTATAGACCGGTATTCTGGCCGAGCAGGTCATCAGCGGAGCAACCATGATCGTTGCCAGTCGCTGGCGCCTGTTCTCTATCACCCGCGTCGCCATGATGCCCGGAATGGCGCAGGCAAAGCTCGAAAGCAGCGGGATGAACGAGCGGCCATGCAGTCCTGCCCCGCCAACAATCCTGTCCATCAGGAAGGCAGCCCGCGCCATGTAGCCGAAATCCTCAAGAAGGATGATGAAGAAGAACAGGATAATGATCTGCGGCAGGAAAACCAGCACGCTGCCGACACCGGTGATCACGCCATCGGTAATGAGGCTCGACAATAGGCCCGCCGGCAAGATTGCGCTTACGGTCTGCGCAAGCCAGTCAAAGCCTGCCGAAATCCATTCCATGGGCAATGTCGCCCAGGAGAAGACCGCCTGAAATACCAGGAAGAGAACCGCCAGCAGGATGAGCAATCCACCGGCCGGATTGAGCAGGATGCGGTCAATTCTGCGCGTCCAGTCACGATCATTGGCAGGATGCGACACGAAACGGTCAACCAGCCGGTCGGCCAGGTGATGGGCATCGCGCACCTCGCTTGCATCAAGCGCGTGCCAATGCGGCTCCGTGCTAGCAAGTCCGGCATTGGCCATTGCATCAATCTGTTGCAGAAGTGCCTGCGTACCGTCAGGGCTGACCGCAACAGTGGTGATAACCGGAATGCCAAGCTCGGCGGAAAGCCCGTCCACATCGATGGTGATGCCACGATACCGCGCAATATCCATCATGTTGAGCGCCAGAAGCATCGGAATGCCCGCATTGCGAAGCTCCAGGACCAGCCGCAGCATGATCCGCAGATTGGTGGCGTCCGCAACGCAAACCAGCATGTCGGGTCGCTGGTCGCCCTCAAGCCTGCCAAGGATCGCATCACGCGTAACGACTTCATCGGGGCTGCGCCCCCTCAGCGAATAGGTGCCCGGCAGGTCGATTGCCACGACAGGGCGACCAATGGGAGAGACGAAGTTCCCCTCCTTGCGCTCTACCGTGACGCCGGGATAGTTGGCAACTTTCTGCCTGCTGCCTGTCAGTGCATTGAACAGCGCCGTCTTGCCGCAATTGGGATTGCCGACAAGGGCCAATCGCAGGGATGGCAGGGTTGGAACGCTGACATTCATGGCCGCCCCACCCTTCCAGGCTCCGGCTGAACCAGAATGGCATTGGCCTCGTGGCGACGCAGCGCCACGCGCATCGTATCCACTTTCACCGCGATCGGATCACGGCCAAACAGGCCTTCATGCAATATCTCGACATGAGCGCCTTCGACAAAACCTATCTCAAGCAGGCGTCGCTCCAGTTCGGCGTCGAATTCGCCGTCGTTGCGCTTTGCCTTGCCGTCGGTCGCCAAATTCGATAGCGCCGAAAATCCCACGGCAACGACGAGACCACGCAAACCGCGAGCGCCGTCACCAAGGCGGATTACGCCTGTGATCGGTCCTGCTGCGGTGTTTTCGATGGGTGCCATGTCGCCAAATCCGGGGGATTTTGTGAAGCCAGATGCCGCAAAGCCTTGGAACCGGCTTCAAGCAATGTCAATAGCACCTTGAAATATTGGAATTATTCTAGAATAACCGGCCATCCTGGCGCAGTTTGCAAAACCCGAATGCAACAACAATTTCAATGACTACGAGCCCCCGCACTATTGCTGCGAGACGCGGGCCAGGAATTCCAGCGCCTGTCGGCCGGGCATGAAGAAATAGCCGCCGCCGC
>JAGRLM010000459.1 GCA_020441795.1 Nitratireductor sp. | reverse complement strand
GACCGCCGCTGGAACCTGACGCTGAACAACGGCATCAATGTGCTGTTGCCGGAAACCGGTGCCGAACAGCAACTGGCAGCGCTCGCTTCCATGCAGCGCGAAGAAGGTGTTTTTGATCGGGCGATCGAAGTGATCGACCTGCGCTTCAATGACCGCGTGGTCATCAGGCTGACGCCAGAGGCGGCCGAGCAGCGCAAGACCATCATGGATGCCCGCATCGAGCAGTTGAAAAAGCAGGCGAAGGAAGCAAACATATGACGCTTCTTCGCAAAGACGGATTCCTGCCACGGATGAAGCCGCTTTCCACGAAGCGGTCGACAATCGTTTCGGTCCTCGATATCGGCAGTTCGAAAACCTGCTGCCTGATTGCGCGGTTGAAGCCGCGTGAAGCGAGCCAGGTGCTTCCGGGCCGTACCCACAAGATCGAAATCCTTGGCTTTGGTCATCAGCGCTCGCGCGGCATCAAGTCGGGCTGCGTGGTTGACCTTGAAGGCGCTGAACAATCGATCCGTCTTGCCGTTGATACGGCAGAGCGGATGGCTGGCATCACGGTCGAATCGCTCATTGTCAGCGTGTCGTCGGGACGGTTGACCAGCGAAGCGTTTTCGGCCGACATCACTCTTGGCGGCCATCCCGTGGTAGACGGCGATATTGCCCGGGTGTTGCGCGCAGGAGCGAGCCACGCGCTTGCCAGCGAGCGCTCGGTGGTTCACTCCCTCCCCATTGGCTACACGCTTGATGGCGACAATCGCGTGCTTGATCCGCGCGGAATGCTTGGCGAAAAGCTGGGCGTCGACATGCATGTGGTGACAGCTGAAAACAGCCCGCTTCGAAACATCGAATTGTGCATCAACCGCGCGCATCTGTCGGTCGAGGGAGTTGTTGCAACACCCTATGCGGCAGGCCTTGCAGCGCTGGTCGACGACGAAGCGCAGATGGGATGTGCCTGTGTTGACATGGGCGGGGGAACGACAACCCTTTCGGTCTTCATGGATGGCCGCTTTGTGTTTGCCGATGCGGTGGCAATCGGCGGCAATCATGTGACCATGGATCTGGCGCGCGGACTTTCCACCCGTCTTGATGATGCAGAGAAACTGAAGATCCTGCAGGGGTCTGCGCTTGGCGGTTCGGCCAGCGAGGAAGACCTGATTTCAGTGCCGCCAATCGGCGAGGATGAGCGCGACATTCCAAACCAGATTACCCGTTCGCAGCTGACACGGATCATTCGCCCGCGGGTCGAGGAAACCCTCGAACTGGTGCGGGACCGTTTGAACCGATCCGGATTTGCCGGAGCAGTTGGCAAGCGCGTGGTGCTGACGGGGGGCGCCAGCCAGTTGACCGGCATGAGCGAACTGGCCCGCAGGATATTGGGACGCAATGTTCGCATTGGCCGCCCCATGGGTATTGCGGGAATGCCGGATTTGGCCAAGGGGCCGGCATTCTCGGCATCGGTCGGCCTGCTGATCTATCCACAGATGGCACAATTGGAGAATTTCGCGACGGGAAGCGCAAGCCTCCCGCTGCGACTGACAGGAACCGGGGGCGCCATATCGCGGCTCGGCAACTGGCTGAGGGAAAGTTTTTGATGCGGCGGTGATCGGAGCCGAAAGGAACCGGTCGAAACGGAATAGGTTCGGAGCAAGCCAGATGGCAGTTCCTTCGAGCCGGTAAATGGAGACGAGGAAATGACCATCAACCTGCAGAAGCCCGACATTCGGGAGTTGAAGCCCAAGATCACGGTCTTTGGCGTTGGCGGCGGCGGCGGCAATGCTGTCAACAACATGATCAATGGCGGCCTTCAGGGCGTTGAATTCGTGGTGGCGAATACAGACGCACAGGCGCTGACAATGTCGCGGGCGGAGCGCGTCGTTCAGCTTGGCGTGGATGTGACGCAGGGCCTGGGCGCCGGATCGCAGCCCGAGGTTGGTCGCGCAGCGGCAGAAGAATGCATCGACGAGATTGCAGACTATCTGCAGGGCACACATATGGCCTTCATTACTGCAGGCATGGGCGGTGGTACCGGTACGGGTGCTGCACCGGTTGTTGCAAGGGCAGCGCGCGAAGCCGGAATCCTGACGGTTGGTGTTGTCACCAAGCCGTTCCACTTCGAGGGTGCGCGCCGCATGAAGACCGCTGAAGCCGGCATTGCCGAACTTCAGAAGAATGTCGACACGCTGATCGTCATTCCAAACCAGA
>JAGRLM010000458.1 GCA_020441795.1 Nitratireductor sp. | reverse complement strand
GACCAACGTCGCGTACAGGCGACGCATGGTGGTGATATTAGACGACTACGGGTGCATGTCAACGACTAATGTCGCGTATACGCGACTCTATTCATGATTCATTCATATGATTCGATTTCGACTGACGGAGCTGACAGCAGACATGGCCTTCCGCGAGCGCCGTGTTGTGACTCTGGCTGAGATCGCAAAGGCGACAGGGATCCATCGAGCGACACTCTCGAAAATGGCAAACAATCCTGGCGCGAACATCGGTAGCGACGTTATCGACAAGCTGTGCCAGTACTTCAAATGTCAGCCTGGTGATCTGATGACATTCGTGTCTGATGGGCTTGAATAGTCGGCTGAGCAGCGGCACCTGGACGGCACGCAAATTCCAGACAAACAATCTCGAGAACCATAAGACATAAAGGGGATATGTCTTGGGAGCGCTGGCCAATTGCAAGCCGCAGGGCGCAATCTCGGCGCAGTCTCAACGCATGAGAACAGGATGTGGCAGAAACGACAAAGGCCGCATGCGCGGCCTTGTCTGATTTGGTGCATCTTTCAGCTTGTTAGCGGAAAGAGCGCATTTCCTGATCTGCTAGTGTTGCAAACGTTAGCGCCGGGGGGCTGCAACGTCAATAGGAGACCGTTGTAATGGCGAAACTGAAATATCGACTCGCGCTAGATCTGGGCGCGTCATCCATTGGCTGGTGTGTCTATCTCCTGGATTCCGACGGTCTGCCTTGCGGGATTCGCCGCATGGGCGTGAGGATATTTTCGGATGGCCGCGACCCGAAAAGTCTCGCGTCACTAGCAGCGGATCGACGCCTTGCGCGACAGGCGCGGCGTCGTCGAGACCGTGTGCTCAAGCGGCGTCGAAGGCTGATGGAAGCCTTGATTGATGCTGGCCTGATGCCTGCAGATGAAACTGCGCGCAAAGTGTTGCAGGACAAGGATCCCTACGAGTTGCGTGCTAAAGGGCTGGATCACCCGCTGAGCCTGCATGAGTTTGGTCGCGCCTTGTTCCATCTTGGCCGCAAGCGCGGTTTCCGCAGCAGTCGCAAAGACAGTCGCGATGCGGACAACGAAAAAGAACACGGCAAGGTAAAGACCGCCGTCGAGGCACTCCGGAAGCGCATAGCCGAAGCCGGCTGCGCAACGGTTGGTGAATACCTTGCCGGGCAGCATGCCAAACGCCTACCAGTCCGGGCACGACGTTCCACGGACGGTGGATATGTTCTTTACCTGCAACGCGATATGGTGGAGGACGAGTTCAACTGTCTCTGGGACGTCCAGACCAAAGCGCACCCGGCAATACTGACACCCGCGCTCCGGGGAAAGCTGCTGGACATCATCCTGTTTCAACGTAGATTGCGCCCCGTGCAGCCGGGCTACTGCCTGTTTGAGCCGAATGAGTTCCGCGCCCGGCTCTGTTCGCCGTTGCAGCAGCGATTCCGAATGCTGCAGGAGCTGAACCACCTGCGCGTGCGCGAGGGCATTGGTGACCGCGCACTGACTCTGGACGAACGCAATGCCATGTTGGCGCTGCTTGACGGCGATAACAGCGGCAAACCGGTTACCTGGGCGAAACTGGCGAAGGCAGCCGGATTGCGGAACGCCAAGGAATTTAATTTCTCACGCGACGTCAAACGCACCGGTCTGAAAGGCAATATCGTGGCAGCGCTTTTCTCCGATAATCGCGCCTTCGGTGAACAATGGCATTCCTTCCCAACACAAACCAAGTACGCGCTGGCTGCGCTGGTGGAAGGTGCTGATCACATCGAACCGCTACGACAGGCGCTGTTGGCGCTGCCTGCTAACACCCAACCGGCCAGCGACCTGTTTGGAAAGCAGCATGATGCCGATA
This sequence comes from Nitratireductor sp., assembly GCA_020441795.1. Lineage (GTDB taxonomy): Bacteria > Pseudomonadota > Alphaproteobacteria > Rhizobiales > Rhizobiaceae > BOKV01. The sequence goes on along the minus strand of JAGRLM010000458.1, from coordinate 3,315 downwards.
CCGTTACTGCGGGACTCGCGGGCTTGGCGGCATCGCTCAGCGAAAAGCAGGCCACATTCCTTGCGAATATCAACCTTCCGGATGGCTACGGCAGCCTTAGCCTGAAGGCATTGGAACGCATCGTGCCAGAGCTGGAACGCGCCGTCGTCACCTACGATCAGGCGGTTCGCGCTGCCGGCTATGAGCATCATTCGCAGTTCTACGATGGCGAGCTCCATCTCCAGTTGCCGTACTACGGCGAGTTGCTCAAGGGCTACACCTCGCCAATGCCAACTGCGTCGAACAAGGACGAAAAGCAGTTCGGTCGGATACCCAATCCAACCGTGCACATCGGGCTGAACCAGATCCGTCAACTGATCAATGCGCTGATCAAGCGCTTCGGGCACCCACACGAGATCGTGATCGAGACTACGCGCGAGTTTGGCCTGTCTGGCAAGCGACGACAGGAGATATCGAGGGAACAGAAGGACAACCAAGACGCAAACGACAAACTGGATGCCGAACTCACCCGTCTCGGCCATCCACTTAGCCACAGCAATCGCTTGAAGCTGCGATTGTGGGAAGAGCTTGGCCATGAAGATGCGATGGATACCTACTGCGTCTACAGCGGTATAAGGCTAAGCAAAGCCATGCTGTTCAGCGATGAAGTCGAGATCGACCATATCCTGCCGTTCTCCCGATCACTGCATGACGGGATCGGCAACAAGATCCTCTGCACACGGCAGGCCAATCGCGAGAAAGGCAACAAGACGCCGTTTGAAGCCTGGGGGCACACGTTGAAATGGGAGGACATTGTCGAGCGCGCCTCACGACTGCCGGGCAGGAAACCGCAACTGTTCAGGGAGAATGCGCTGGAAGACTTTCTGGGTGATCGCGGCTTTCTGGAGCGGCATCTAAACGACACGGCCTATTTCAACCGTGCCACCAAGCAGTATCTGAGCGCGATCTGTCCGCCCAACTGTATCTGGACCAGCAGCGGCAAACTGACGGGATTGATCCGAGCGCGCTTTGGCCTCAGCAAGCTGCTCTCCGGGAGCGGCATCAAGAATCGGGATGATCATCGGCATCATGCGCTGGATGCCGCTGTCATCGGTCTTTGTGACCGCAGCATGATCCAGCGAATCGCTACCGCCGCCGCTCGGGCCGAGAAAGACGGCGAGAACCGCCTGATCGAGCGCCTGGAGCTGCCGTGGCCGAGCTTCCGTGAAGACCTCGCGCATTGCCTTGATGCCATTGTTGTCTCGCACAAGCCTGATCATGGTGTGGAAACGGCACTGCACAAGGCAGGCAGCTATGGAGTCCGTACGGATAGTGATAGTGGCGACATCATGTATTGCCGCCACCTTCCCGTGATGGAACTGAGATCAGGAAATGTCGCGCCGCCTACAGGCAAACCAGGGCGACCTGCACCAAAGGTTCGTGACTCACAACTGCGCAAGCAACTTTGGGATCTACTAAGGGACAAGTCTGAACGCGAACAAAAAATTGCGCTTGCTGAATTCAGCCATCGGACAAATATCCGCCGAGTCATGCTTCAACAACGACTCGGAACCGCCATTCCGATCAAACGCAATGACCGCATGACGGTTTACCGCTACGTCCAGCCCGATGAGAACTATTGCCGCGACATAATGCAGACTGCAGAAGGAAAGTGGACGAGTCGAGTCATCCATTCCTTCCAGGCAAACCAGCCGGGCTTTGACCCAGACAGTATTGATGTAGCTGCACCATCAAAGCCTGTCATGCGAATTCGAAAGGGCGATTGCCTCGCACTGGAAATCGATGGCAAATGCCGTATCTACCGCGTTGCTCAGTTTACAAACGACGGTGTTGCCTTGGCGGAACACCATGAAGCCAATGAAAGCGCGAGAGACAGCGATAGGAAAGATTCGTTCAATTTCCTTCGAATCAGCCCGGAACCACTAAAGCAGCATAGGGCGAGAATGGTCGGCATCAACATCCTCGGCTACATCAACGACCCTGGCTTCAGGGAGTGAGCCATGATCGGTCGCGTGGTCGAGATTGGTGGTCAGGGGCGCTTCCTGTCGCTGGACCGCGGTTTTCTGGTGATCAGCCAGCAAGGCAGCGAGATCGGACGTACGCCGATTGACGACATCTCTGCTCTGATCGGCAATGCCCATGGCCTGAGCTACAGCAACAACGTCCTGGTGGCGCTGGCCGAGCGTGGCGCGCCGTTCGTGCTTTGCGGCAAGCAGCACCGCCCGGTTGCGTTGCTTTGGCCGGTAGAGGGGCACCATCGTCAGGCCGCGCGTATGGACGGTCAGTGGCGCGCCTCCCAGACGTTGAAAAAGCGCCTGTGGAAGCAGCTCATCCAGGCCAAAATTTCCGGGCAAGCGGCAGTCCTTGCGCATGTGGGCGAATCCGGCAAGGCCGTGGCTCGCTATGTGGGCAAGGTGCGCGTGGGTGACCCATCCAATGTGGAAGGCCAGGCGGCGCGTGCCTACTGGTTGCTGCTGTTTGGTAAGGCCTTCCGGCGTGATCGCAGCGCGGATGGCATCAACGCACTGCTGAACTACGGCTACACCGTGCTGCGCGCGCTGGTGGCGCGTCATGTGATGGCCGCAGGACTGCATCCGGGGATTCCGCTGCATCATGCCAACGCGGGCAACCCAATGCGCCTCGTGGATGATCTGATGGAGCCGTTTCGTCCGCTGGTGGATGTCTGGGTCTGGCGCTTGCACACCGATGGCTGCGAGCAGGTGGACACACATGCCAAACGCGAACTGGCTCTGCTTGCCGCCCGTACCTTGCATCTTCCCGAAGGCCGTTCCGCCGTCGCGAACGCCGTTCAACGCTACGTTCAATCCCTTGCGCATTTGCTGGAGTGCGGCAAGGGGATGCCACAGCTCTGTGACATCAGCGTCGAAGCACTGAAATCGATCTGGGAGGGCGACTGGCGTGTCGAAGCGGAAGCGGAGGACGACTGAGCGCTCGCTCAAGGGCGAGCCGCTCAGCGCCTATCGACTGATGTGGATGCTGGTGATGTTTGACCTTCCGGTGGGCACCGATGCAGAGAAAAAGGCCGCGAATGATTTCCGCTACGACCTGCTCGACTTTGGCTTCGGCCGCTGCCAGTATTCGGTGTACCTACGCTTCTGCGAAGGACGCGAACAGGCCGATACCTGGACGCGTCGCGTGCGCTCCGTGCTGCCATCGGGCGGCAAGGTCTACTGCCTGTATTTCACCGACAAGCAGTACGCCGGCATCATCCGCTTCGAGCGGCGGCAGCGGAAAAAGCCGCAAAAATCACCCGATCAGTATCAGTTGTTCTAGGGATCATCTGATTAACGTGCC
>JAGRLM010000457.1 GCA_020441795.1 Nitratireductor sp. | reverse complement strand
CGTATACGGAATGAAGCGTGCGGACTGCAAGCTCCGCATAGTCGGAATCGATCAGCACCGAAAACTTGATCTCGGATGTGGTGATCGCGCGAATATTGATTCCCTTGCCGGCAAGAGCCGCAAAGGCGGTTGCGGCGACACCGGCATGGCTGCGCATGCCAATCCCGATCACCGACACCTTGGCAAGACCCTTGTCGCTTTGAACGATCTCGTAGCCAATGCTGTCGCGCGCGCCATCGAGCACCTCCAGCGCCTTGGCGACATCGCCATCGGGAAGCGTGAACGTCATGTCGGTGCGCGAGCCGTCTTCCGACACGCTCTGCACGATCATGTCCACATTGATATGCTCTTTGGCCAGCGGTCCAAAAATGGCTGCCGAGACGCCTGGCTTGTCGGGGACACGCCGAAGCGAGATCTGGGCCTCATCGCGGGTATAGGCAATTCCGGTGACGACATGCTTTTCCAAGATATCTTCCTCGTCGCAAATCAGCGTGCCGGGCGGATTGGCCCCTTCGCTGGAATCAATCGAATCCGGCTCTTCGAAACTGGAGCGGACAAAAACCTTCACACCATGCACCATGGCCAGCTCGACCGAGCGCACCTGCAACACCTTGGCGCCAAGCGAAGCCATTTCGAGCATTTCCTCGAATGCCACGCGGGCCAGGCGACGCGCCTTGGGTTCCACGCGCGGATCGGTGGTATAAACCCCGTCAACATCGGTATAGATGTCGCAACGGTCCGCGCCCACAGCCGCGGCAATGGCAACAGCACTTGTATCAGAACCGCCCCTGCCCAGTGTGGCAATCCGATTGTCGGGGCCGATACCCTGAAAGCCTGCAATAACCGCGACCTGACCAATACCAAATCGCTCTATGATGATGCCTGCGTCAATTGACTCTATACGGGCAGCGCCATGCGCATTATTGGTCCTGAGCGGTATTTGCCAGCCTTGCCAGGATCGTGCGTCGACGCCCATGTTCTGCAGACAGATCGCCAGCAGCCCTGCCGTCACCTGCTCACCTGACGCTACCACCGCATCATATTCGCGAGCATCATGCATGGGAGAAGCCTCACGGGTCCAGGCTACCAGTTCATTGGTCTTGCCCGACATTGCCGACACCACAACCGCGACCTGGTGACCGGCATCGACTTCGCGTTTGACATGACGCGCGACATTGCGGATGCGGCTGATGTCAGCCACCGAGGTTCCCCCGAACTTCATCACGATCCGCGCCATCGAGCCCTTCTTCCCGGCCCCGTATCCCATGGCCGTCCATCAAGAATGCAATCCAAACAAAATCGCCCCGGTTTCCCGGAGCGAATGCGGCTTCCATACCGAAAATGCCCCGCGACCGCAAGAACCGAGCCGAAGCCAAAACATCCTGTGTCCATTACGAACTTGACATTCTTGCCTCACCGCCCGACCTGTGGATAAACGAACAGCAATGCGTGAGGATCCTTGATGGCCGACAATCAGAACACGACCATTGACCAGGCAGAAGTGGAACGCTTTTCGGCCATGGCAGCCGAATGGTGGAATCCCACTGGCAAATTTCGTCCCTTGCACAAGTTCAATCCCGTTCGCCTCGAATATATCAAGCGCCAGGTCTGCCAGAACTTCGCTCGCGACATCAACGACCCCAATGCATTTGCCGGATTGCGGATACTCGACATCGGATGTGGCGGCGGATTGCTGTCCGAACCCATGGCTCGCCTTGGAGGAAAGGTCACCGGCGCTGACGCGTCAGCCACCAATATAGAAATTGCATCCCTGCATGCGCGTCAAAGCGGGCTGGATATCGACTACCGGGCAACAACATCGGAGGAGCTTGAGCGCCAGGGCGAGAAATTCGATGTCATCCTCAACATGGAAGTGGTCGAGCATGTTTCCGATGTCGGGCTGTTCATCTCGTCCTGCAGCGCCATGGTCAAACCCGGCGGCCTTATGTTCATTGCAACAATCAACCGCACCATGAAAGCGTGGGCGCTGGCAATCGTGGCGGCGGAAAACGTGTTGCGCTGGCTGCCGCGCGGCACCCATCAATATGAAAAACTGGTTCGCCCCGAAGAACTGGAGACCCCGCTTTCCGCCAGCGGCATGCAGGTGATTGATCGGTCGGGCGTGTTTTACAACGTCTTGCAGGACCGCTGGAACCTGTCACGGGACATGGATGTCAATTACATGATCCTGGCGCGCCGTCCCGCAGCGACCTGAAACCGGCGAAAACGGTGTCGTTCAGTTTCGCTCGTCGGGAAAATCGGGAATGGCCAAAACATCAATTCCCTCTTCCACGAGCTCGGCAGCCTCGTTCGGCGTTGCCTTGCCATAAATCCCGCGTGCGGGTGATTCTCCGTAATGGATCTTTCGCGCTTCCTCGCTGAAACGCTCGCCCACATTTTCTGACTTGGAAACAAGCTCCTGTTTCAGCGCCCGCATCCGCGCGACAATTTCCCTTTGCTCGTCGCTGAGCGAGGCGATGGCCATGCCAACGCTTTCTTCCGCAGCTTCGGAACTGCCAGCGGCAATTGCCTGTTTCCTTTTCGAGGTGGAGACCGACGGTGCCATCAGCAGTTTGGAGACCTGCTGCGACCCGCAGACAGGACAGGATATCAGGCCACGCGCCTGCTGGCTGTCATGATCGGCTGACGAGGCAAACCAGCCTTCGAATTCATGTCCCTTGTCGCAGCCGAGCGAATACCGGATCATGCCGCACCCCGTTTTGCATCCGCTGAACCCGGCCCGGAAAATTCACGACGATTCACAAGATTGGGAATCTTTGCACGCGCTGCTTTTGCCCGCTCAACATCAATATCGCAAATCAGGACACCCGGCTCATCATGGTCAAGTTCACCGATGGTCACGCCCCACGGATCAATGACCAGTGAATGCCCATAGGTTTCCCTGCCATCCTCATGCTTCCCGCCCTGGGCGGCAGCAATCACAAAGGCACCATTTTCGATGGCGCGCGCCCGTAGCAGCGCATGCCAGTGGGCCTCTCCGGTTTGCCGTGTAAAGGCAGCGGGACAGGTCAGCATTTGCGCGCCCGCCATGGCTTGCGCCTGAAACAACTGCGGAAACCGCAAGTCATAACAGATCGCCAGTCCGAAATTGACGCCGGCAACCGGAGCAATGACTGCCTGATTGCCCGGCACATAAACGGCTGATTCCCGCCAGCTTTCGCCATTGTCGAGATCGACATCGAACATGTGTATCTTGTCATAGGATGCAACTCGCTCACCCGTCGGCGAAAACAGTGCCGCGCGATTTGCAGCCTTGTCCTGTTGCGTGGCAATCGCGGTCGATCCGACATGGACCCAAATCTGGTGCTTCCTTGCCAGGCGCGCCGCGGCAGCAAAAACCGGATTGCCCTGATCGGCTGAAATCTCGGCGAACAATCCCGCGCGATTGCGCTGCAGGATGCCTGTCATTTCAGGCGTCTGGACGTAGCTCGCCCCCCGACTGACGGCATTTTCGACGAGCTGTTCCATGTCGGCAATATTTGCCTGCTCATGAACACTCGAGCGCATCTGGATGCAGGCAACGCGCAACATCCCGCTCACCCGATCTCGGCCAGCAGCGGATCCAGTTTTCCTGCACGGTCCAGAGCATGCAAATCATCGCATCCCCCAATATGGCGATCACCGATGAATATCTGGGGAAACGTTCGCCCGCCATTCGATTTCTGCACCATCTCTGCGCGGATGGCCGGATCGAAGGTTCCGTCATGCTCGACATATGTCACGCCCTTGGAATCGAGCAGACTTTTTGCTGCCGTGCAAAACCCGCAGAACTGTCGTGTATAGATGACGATATTGGACATGAAACCGATAGGCCCTCACATGGCTTTCACCCGGCATTTCCCATGATCGGGAAGCCGTAGCCTTTATCATATATCGCCCGACGCAACTCTTGCAAAGGTCAACACATCAATTCCGCTGACACCGGCACGCCGCAAGGCGCGGGCGCAGGCCTTCACGGTGGCACCCGAAGTATAGACATCATCCACCAGCAAGACGCGACGCCCTTCGATCAGGGGCCGCTTTTCCTTTTCGACGCGAAACGCACCTTGTACATTGCGTTCACGCTCCTGGCTGCTGAGCCCCACCTGCTGGCGGGTCGTCTTTGTCCGCACCAGTGCATCGGGCTGAAATTCGATCCCGCCATTCCTGCACAGCCAGCGCGCGAGTTCCGCCGACTGGTTGTAGCGGCGCATGTGCAAGCGACGCCGATGCAGCGGCACTGGTATGGCGACATCGCATTCCTTGAGCAATTCACCGCCCGCAACCAGCATCCAGCCGGAAATCCACCGCGCCAGTTCAGGCTGGTCGGAAAATTTCAGGCGACTGACCAACCGTCTGGGGCAATCGCCATACAGGACGGCGGAGCGCAGCCGGTCAAACGGCGGCGGATCGGCAATCGCTTCGGGGCTTACAGTACCCTCGCCATGATCATAGGGAAACGGCGTACCCAGCACTTCGCAATATGGACGATCGATGAAATGGGTTTCGCGCCAGCATTTCTGGCACAGGCCACCCTGTCGGCCGACATTGCGCCCACAGGCAATACATGCCGGCGGAACAGCAAGATTGCCGATGGCAGCGCCAAGCGACATGAACAGCTGGCGGATTTGCGTTCCTCGCCCGTGCTGACTGGCCTTGTCCATTTTCAACCGGTAAGGTGATTGTTGAATTTTCAGCGGTGACGATAGCCCAAAAACTCGCATGGCGCGAATCCTGGTTGAAACACACGACAGCAGCACTGGCCGAACAATGAACGACATCATTTTTGATGAAAGACTTGCCACGCTGCGCCTTGAGCGCGCCGCTCGCATTGCCCGCAGCGATGCCAATTTCCTTTCCTCAATGGCCATGGAGGAAATTTCCGACCGCTTGTCGGTGACCAATCGCAGCTTTGCCAGATGCCTGATTGTCTCACATGACAGAACCTTGGTCGAAAAACTCGCATCGCGGCTGACAGGCGGCAATGCATCCATGGAAATTTCTCTTCTTAGCCCTCTGGAGCTTTTTGGCTCCGCTGACGGCTTGCTGGAACCCGAAACAATTGACCTCGTGGTTTCACCATTCGGCCTGCACCGGATCAACGATCTTCCCGGCGCTTTGGCAAGGCTTCGCCGCGCGCTCAGACCCGATGGATTGCTTCTTGCAGCCCTGCCTGGCGATGGCAGCTTTCATGAATTGCGCGACTGCCTGATTTCGGCCGAATCCGTGCAAGGCGATGGAGTTGCGATGCGGGTCGACCCGTTTGTCGACATTCGTCAGGCTGGCGGCCTGCTGCAAAGGGCAGGTTTTACCCTGCCGGTCGCTGACGCGGAAAAGCTGGTGCTGCGGTATTCCAACCCGCTGGCGCTGGTGGCGGAACTGAGGGCCATGGCCTGCAATTCCACCCTGATTTCCTCCAGACGAAGGATGTCACGCAATATCTGGAAACAGGCGGAAGAATATTACATCGCGAAATATGCGGATGTTGACGGAAGAATTCGAGCCAGCCTGAATATTGTCTACCTGACGGGCTGGTCACCGCATGAAACCCAGCAGAAGCCACTGAAACCGGGTTCAGCTCAACAGAGTCTGAAATCAGTACTCTGAAACAACGAGGAGATATTATTTGGGCATGTGGTCGGCAATGTTGTTGAGCTGCAATTCGCTCGATTGGCCCAGCGCCGTAACGGATCCGATTATACCGACACTGATCAGAACGCCAATGGCACCATATTCGATGGCGGTGGTGCCTTTTTCACAACGCAGAAATTTTAAAAACAACAAGGATGCCTCCACACGCAATGCCATATTCCTGAATAATCTAGATGGGGGGTCGTAAATATTGGTTTACAAGGATGTTTAACCGTTCATGTTTTTTCGGCGACTGGAATGCCTGGCACAACATTCACAGCAAACCAACTGCTTGTAAAACCAGTCGAATCCGGAAATCCTGACGTGGGAAATGATCTTGTCCGGTCTGTCGGACGGGGCAGGATCGCAGTACTTCGAGGGGAATGGCTATTTCACCAAGTGATCGGCAATGTTTTGCAGCTGTAATTCGCTGGAGGAACCAACCGCCTGAACGCCGCCGATGATTGCAACGCTGATCAGCATACCGATCAGACCATACTCGATCGCGGTGGTACCTTTGTTGCAACGCAGAAATTTCAGCAGCAGCACGACTTCCCCCAAAAACTGGTAGTTCGATTGCTCCAAATGTAGTGCGGGCGTTTGAACAAGCGGTTAAGGCAAATGGTCAATCCGGTCTTAATTTCCGGATTTTACGCAATCCGCAGAAATCCTGCCATTGCAGATGATTTCAGCCTCATCGCTCATGACACTGCGCCGCACCCGGTATTTGTTCGTTGCCGCATCTCCAACTGCACCGGTAATCACCTTGTCGATACCCAGCGCACGGTTTTCGGCGTAATAATGAGCGGCATCCTGCAGCATTGGCGCAGCCAGTACCGCCATTCCAAGTGCGACGGCACCAAACAGCAATGCGGTCTGGACCGTTGCGCCGCCTTTGGCGTCGCTTCGAAAACGGCCAATCACAGACCTGGTCTCGTTTTTTGCTGACATCACCCGGTTCCCCACGATTTTTTGATCCTTGGTCGCCAGCCTTTACGACTCGCAAAAACTGCGACGATTGCCTAAAAATGTAGGGAATTCATAAAAGATCGATTAACGCAGGTATCAGCGGCTCGTCCGCAGGCGGCATTTCGAGTTCGCGAAGGCGATTGGCCCGCATCCATTTCAGTGCCTTGTGTTCGCGCGCAGCAATCACACCCTCCCAGCGCCGACAGACATAAAGCGGCATCAGCAGGTGGAA
>JAGRLM010000456.1 GCA_020441795.1 Nitratireductor sp. | reverse complement strand
GCTGACTGCCACGCCAAAAGGCGCAGCCATCCGCATCGGGCTTGCTGCCAAAACGCTGCGGGAGGCGAAAGGTTGCGCGAGGGCCGATCGGAGTTAGGCGCCACATCAACAGATTTGTTTGCATGACAACGCGTCTGCTGTTCGCAGCAGAACTTGCGCTTGGTCGATGTCTGGCGCGCCGGGGTTGGACACCCGTTTGTATCAAAGCGGTTTTGAGCCCACCTGGTAGACCAACGCCAATATCGGCGCCGGGACTCAAACGCGCCGGCCACTAAGGAAAACACAGTGAACCTAGATCTGCTCCAGTAATGCTTCCCCCGTGGAGCAGGCGATGGAGGCATCCGGCTCGATGTTGAGCAGCGTGACCTGTCCGTCGTCCACCAGCATCGAAAAACGCCGCGCCCGATCAAGCAATCCGATTGCCGGAGCAGAAAACCCAAGCCCTAGCGCCATGGTGAATGCGCCGTCTGCATCCGCAAGCATGCGAATACCGGCAGCGATGGCACCTGTGGCCTCACCCCAGGCACGCATGACGAATGGGTCGTTGACGCTGAGGACGGCGATATCATCCACGCCTTTTTCCCTCAGTTGGTCAGCGGAAGCGATCACCGAAGGCAGATGCACGCCGCTGCATCCCCTCGTGAAGGCGCCGGGCATCGCGAAGACCGCGACTTTCTTTCCACCGAACACCTCATCGGAGGTTACTTCGTAGGGATTGCTGCCATCAAAAACCAGGAAACCCGCTTTTGGCAGTTTGTCGCCGACCGATATCGTCATCAGCTTTTTCTCCATTCATCAGAAAATTGAGAAGGTATGTCACCTCTAACATGGTGCGCCTCTAACATAGTGCGCGCCGTTGTCGGGGCAATTGTAAAAACAGCGCCTTTGCCAACGCCAGATTTCCTTAAAGACGACTTGCTCCGAACTGCCTGTCTGCTGATCCGAACAGCATCCTCTTTCGTACAAACAGGGTGAAACAGAGGACGGGCTATCCATGAAAATCAGTAACACCCGGGGCGACCGGATCGCCGTCATCGGATCAGGAATAGCCGGACTTTCTGCCGCCTGGCTCCTGTCCCAACGCCACGATGTGACTGTTTTCGAGGGGAACGCTCATATCGGCGGCCATTCCAACACCAGAACGGTCATGATGGAGGATGGGCCGGTCGCGGTGGACACGGGCTTTATCGTCTACAACGAGGCAACCTATCCAAACCTCACGGCGATGTTCAAGCACCTTGATGTGGCAACGGAAGCGTCAAACATGTCCTTCGCGTTTTCGCTCGACCAGGGACGGTACGAATATAACGGCACCGGGCTTCGCGGTGTGTTCGGTCAGACCGGCAACATCGTAAATCTCCGTCACTGGCAGATGCTTTCCGATATCCGCCGTTTTTTCTCAACGGCACCTGATCGCGTGTCTTTGTACGATGATGCTATTTCGCTCGGCGAATTCCTCGAACACGAGAACTTCAGCAAGGCATTCCTTGAAGATCACATCATGCCCATGGCAAGCGCCATCTGGTCTTCTCCAGCCGTTGCCATGAACAGCTTCCCCGCGCGGTCCTTCATCGACTTCTACAACAATCACGGCCTGCTGAAATTTCGCAATCGGCCGCAATGGCGTACCGTCAGCGGCGGCGCCCAGAATTATGTCAGCCGCATGATCCGTTCGGGTGCTTTCAAGACAATGACCGACTTTGCCATTACCTCTGTCGTGCGAAAACCCAATGGCATCGAGATACGCGATGGCGACGGAAACCTCATGCACTTCGATCAGGTTGTTCTTGCATGTCCTGCCGATGCTGCCCTTGGCCTGTTGAAAGACGCTGACCAACAAGAAACATTTGTTCTCGGCAAGTTCAAATACTCCAACAACAAGACCGTTCTGCACACGGATCGCCGCCACATGCCCAAACGCCGGCACCTGTGGGCCAGTTGGAACTATCTTTGTTCAAGCGATGCCGGCAGCGCTGCCGGTGCGAGTTGCACTTACTGGATGAACCGGTTGCAGTCCCTCAAAACCGAAACCGACCTGATGGTGACCCTCAATGCAACCGGGGAGATCGATCCTGAATGCGTTTTGTACCGAACAGACTATCGCCATCCGATACTCGATACCGCCAGCATGGCTGCCCAGAAACACCTCTGGCAGTTACAGGGAAATCGAAACACATGGTTCTGCGGCTCCTATTTCG
>JAGRLM010000455.1:3905-4767 GCA_020441795.1 Nitratireductor sp. | reverse complement strand
CATGCCGATGCCGGCTATGAGATCGCGCTGGATTGCGCCCGCGAGAACGGGCTGAAACTTCCGGCAATCCTCGGCTGAGATCAGACCCTGCCAGGTGGAGGCTAGGTGGCTGTGTCAAAGGCAGAAAAGGTCGCCTCCATGACTGCCATATCGGGCTTGAGACCGGTGAAAAGTTCAAAGGCCCGCACAGCCTGGTAGAGCGCCATGCCAGACCCGTTCATCACCCGGCATCCTGCTGCTTTTGCTGCCGACAGCAATTCGGTTTCCAGCGGAAAATAGACGATATCGGCAACCCATATCTGCGGCTTCAGCAGCGAAACGGGGAACGGGCTGCCAGGAAATTTTGCCATGCCTACCGGCGAGGCATTGACCACCCCGTCGATACCCGATGTGGCAAATGTTGCAAGATCGTCAATCAGGATGGCGCGCCCTGCACCATGCAACCTGCAAAGGCGGGAGGTGAGCTCAATACCGCGGTCCGTGTCGGGGTCTAACAGCGCAAGCGTTTCGACACCAAGATCAAGCAGCGCATTGGCAACAGCTGCACCTGCACCGCCCGCGCCCAACTGCACGACCCGCCCGGTGGCAACTCCCGCCAGCCGCTGGCGGAAACTCTCGGCAAACCCCCAGATATCCGTATTGTGTCCATGGCGCCTGCCATCACGAAAGGTGATCGTGTTGACTGCGCCGACCTTGCGCGCTGCATCCGATATTTCGTCGAGAAACTCCATTGCCTCTATCTTGTAGGGATAGGTCACATTCAATCCGGCGAAACCGGCAATCTCGGCAGCCCGGATGATTTCGCCAAGCGAGGGAGGTTCATCACCCATCGCGTCGGTATCGAACAGGCGATAAACAAGCC
>JAGRLM010000455.1:0-3839 GCA_020441795.1 Nitratireductor sp. | reverse complement strand
GCCTTGCCCACCAGCCCGACAAGCACGGATCGGGGCATCGCCATTGCCTTCGGGCGCCTGGCGTCAACCGCAAATCGGGTTTTTGGCGTCAAGATAGTCTCCTGCGTGGTCTGCCGCATGAAGAGGGCCATCCGTGCGGATCGTCTTTTTGTACCTGCTTGCGGATTTGGTCAAGAATGAAGGGGCAGGCGCAAGCCTGCACAACTTTGATCGCGCCATTGAAATCCGGGATCGGAACCAGGAACCGGGCTGAAACCGGAATAACCGAACGCATCAGGGTTGGTTCACGATGCGGTCGTTGTGCTTTAGTACACCTTCTATCAGCCGGGGGTGTCTCTGGGGTCATTCGGCGAACAAATGCTGTTTGACTCATCCCCAATATCCCGTAGATTTCAGCAGGGGTTCAACCGAGGGCTCGGTATGTCACGGATTACTGCTGCATTTGCTTGTGTGTTCGCCGTGGTTTGCCTCTGTGCAATGCCAGCGCAGGCGGAAAAGCGGGTTGCGCTTGTCATCGGCAACTCAGCCTATCAAAACGTTCCCCAGCTTGCCAATCCGAAGAATGACGCCGCCGACATGGCGGCAAAGCTTGCTGAACTGGGTTTCGACGTGGTGCAGGGTGAAGACCTGGATTTGCGCGGTATGCGCAATACTGTTCGTGATTTTATTAAAAGACTGGATGGAGCGGATCTTGCACTGTTTTTCTATGCAGGCCACGGTCTGCAGGTCAATGGCAACAACTACATGGCACCAGTTGAAGCCCAATTGGCCAGCTTTGATGACCTTGATTTCGAGATGCTGCCGATGGACCTTGTGCTTTCGGCGATGGAACGGAATACCAAGACCAATCTCATATTCCTCGATGCTTGCCGTGATAACCCGCTGGCGGAGAACCTTGCCCGTTCCATGGGAACCCGATCAGGCTCGATTGGCAGGGGCCTTGCTAAGCTTGGTTCCGGCATTGGTTCGCTGATTGCCTTCTCGACGCAGCCCGGAAACGTGGCGCTGGATGGCAAGGGCAGGAACTCCCCCTTTACCGCAGCGTTGCTCAAGCACCTTGGAACACCCGGCGAATCCATCACGGATGAACTGGTTGCGGTCAGGCGCGATGTTCTTGCCGCGACCGAAGGCAAGCAGGTGCCTTGGGACAATTCCTCCCTGACCGGGCCGGTTGTCTTGAAAGAAGCACCGAAGGAAGAACCGAAGCTGGAAGCGGCTGCGCCAGTTCCGCAAGTCGTCCAACCGGCCGCTCCGGCGGTGGAGACGAGCCAGGCGCAGTTTGAAATCACATTCTGGAACTCGATCAAGGATAAAAATTCGCGGGCATATTTTGAATCTTATCTCGCGCGCTATCCCGGCGGACAATTCTCTGAAATAGCTAAACTCAGCATATCCGAACTGGATGCTCAGCAAGAGCGCGAGGCGAAAGCACGCGAGCTTGCGAAGGCGCAGGACGAACAGAAAAAGGCCGAAGTTGCCCGCCTCGCAGAAGAGGCGAAGAAATCCGATGAAGCTTCAAAACGCGCGGCGGCCGAACAGGCGGCACAGCGCAGTGCCGAATTGAAGGCAGCCGAGGATGCGGCCCGGAAGGCCGAGGAAGCGCGTCTGGCCGCAGAAGATGCCCGCAAGGCACTGGAAAAGCGCCTGGCCGATCTGGAAGCAGCGCAGAAGCAACGTGAAGCCGAAAAACCGGTTGAGGTCGCGAAACTGGAACAGCCCGCACCAGGCACGGCCAGTCGATCCATCGACCCGGGCGAACTTGCCCGATCAACGCAAGCCGAATTGCAACGCCTTGGCTGCCTCAGCGGACGGGTAGACGGCAAATGGGGCAGTGGCAGCGAAAGGGCATTGAAAGACTATGCGGGAATGCAAGGCGTCAAGCTTGCCTCACTTGACCCGACGCTCGACCTGCTGGACCGGTTGAAGGCAACCAAGGTTCGCGTTTGCCCGCTTGTCTGCGGCAAGGAACAAAAAGAGAGCAATGGACGTTGTGTGAAGGTGAAGCAGGAGGCGAAGGTTGATCCGAAGCCAGAGAAGCGAACAACTGATGCACCGAAGGAAATAACAAAGAAAAAGGTTGCCAGCGAAAGGATTTGCTATGTGTGCCGCCAACCTCCATCGTTTGGTGGGCCATATGAGATTTGTCCCCCAAACGGCGTCAAACCAACGCGGGCTCTTGGTGGTGGACAAGCTTTAGACTGCGTAAGAAAATAACGCCACTAAGCTGAGAATACTGCCAGAAAACATGCCTTACAATCATCAAAGGATTGCACCTAGGGTGGGGCTACGTGCCGCAAATTTCAAAAATATTATACGAAACAACAGCTTAACAGAACAAAATGGCGGAGAGGAAGGGATTCGAACCCTCGAGACAGTTACCCGCCTACGCCCTTAGCAGGGGCGCGCCTTCGACCACTCGGCCACCTCTCCGGGGCCGTGATTAGCCGGTAACTGCCATCGGGTTCAAGTGCTAAGTGCCGACTTTCTGTCGATTTTGGAAATTCTGCCGTTTCAGCCCTTTGGCTGGTAATGCGCCAGCCACCGCAGCAGCGAAAGGATGAATTCCGGATTTTCCGCGCCTTCCACGGTATTGAAGCCGAATTTTCCCTCCGGTGAGGTTTGCGCGGTAAAGCCGCCAGCTTCGCCAAACATGCCAATCCTGCCCTTGCCATATTCGAGGATCGAACCTTGCGACATGCCGGAAGCATCGATGCGCGGTGCCGATTTCATTTCCTCGAAAATCCTGTAGGTAAATATTGCCGACCAGCCATCCGGGATCGTCAGCAGCGAAATGGCTCCGGATGCCGGAATGAATGCCTGGCCGCCAAAGGCGAAGAAATGCTCGATCGGCTTCCTGCCCATCGAACCATCAGTGACCGGCGTATTGGCCGCCAGTCCGTTTTCCGGCGTGAAGTTGATGATGACATGCGAATAGCCTGCGTCAGCAGACTTGGTTTCGGCTACATGGCCATTGAGAAAAGTGAAGCCGAAAGCCTCGGCAAGTTTCGAGGAGCCACCGCCAAGCGGTGCATGGTCGGCCAGCACCAGCAGGTTGCCGCCGCCTTCAACCCATTTGCGTACCCGCTCAATCTCCTCGTCACTGAAAGCCGATGGCGGTGTCATGGCTGGGAAGTTCTTGTACTCGTCCCGGTCATAGGCATTGATGATGACGAGCAGGTCAGCCTTGGCAAGCAGCGCATCATCCAGATCGCTATCGCTGGTAAAGGATTTGAAACCGTCGGACTGGGCCAGATTTGCCAGCGGTTTGGAGGAGCCATTGCGGACGAAGACCGAGTTCTTGGAACTGAAAACAATCATGGGCCCATCGCCAGCCGGATAGGCCGGGCTATTGTTCGTATAGGTATAGGAGAGGTCCGGCCCCTGTGCGGACTGGGCGAATGCGTTGCCGGCCAGCTGCGCGCAGGCGATTACGACAATCAGCGCAAACGCGAAACGCCGTCTTGCAACAAAATTCATTTCTGCCCTCATTCCGCTGCATCCCTGGTCGCGAGCGCCTCGAGTTCGGCTTCATAGGCAGCAACATTCGGCCCGAGCGCCTCGATCAGCGGTGCCAGGTGTTTTTCATACTGGCGCCACTTGCCCCTGGATGTCTGATAGACCGGCTGGCGAACCTGCCATTGCGACAAGGTCTTGACCGAGCGTTGCGAACCGGTTCGGTCCATCACGCCATCTTCCCATTCCAGTCCCAGGTAATCGATCATGGCGCGGGCGTTCAACTCGGTATTGGCGACCAGATCCTCGTAAAACACTTCATGCATGGGGTTCGGCAGCACCTTGCGCCAGTGCTCCATCAATTGCAGATATTGCCGGTAATAGAT
>JAGRLM010000454.1 GCA_020441795.1 Nitratireductor sp. | reverse complement strand
ATTATGAGAATGCGCATGATCTACTCCTGATGATCTGGACTGCCAGAGATTTTCCGCAAACGTCAAGCCTTGATGCCATTGCGGTCCAGAAGTTCGAGATAAAGCGCTGAATGGTCAAGCTCGCTTCCGCCCAGTTCATGGCAAAGCCGGTGAAAACGTTCACGCTGCATTTCTGTGAGCGGCAAGGTCAGGTCCAGTTCACCTGCGGCCGCGAGGATATTGTCGATATCCTTCAACTGCACGATGGAGCGCCCGCCTGGAGCAAAATTGCCAGTGGTCATGCGTTCGCCATGCTGCTGCAGGATGATGCCATCGGCAAAGCCACCCTTGAGCGCCTCGCGCAGTTTCGCCGGATCACCGCCGCCTTTTTCCATCAGGAGCATTGCCTCTCCCACGACCCCGATCATGGTCGCCACAATCGCCTGGTTGGCAAGCTTGGCAAGTTGGCCAAGGCCGCTAGGTCCGACCAGAACCGGACGCCCCATCGCTTCGAGCACCGGCTTTGCCAAGGCGAAGGTATCCGCGTCGCCACCAGCCATGATGGCAAGGGTTCCCGCTTCCGCTGCTCGCGTTCCGCCCGAAACCGGCGCATCAATCTGTGCAATTCCCATTTGCGCCAGGCGTGAATGGTGGTCCCGTGCCTGATCGGGACGGATCGAACTCATGTCAATGAGAATGGCACCCTCTTGCATCGCATTGGCAGCGCCCTGCGCAAACAGCACATCGGCAACGGCTGCACCATCCGTCAGCATCGTGATCACGAATTGCGCCCCCGTGACAGCCTCGACCGGATTGTCACAGACCGCAATGCCGGAGGCGGCTAGTGGTTCCGCCTTTGCACGACTGCGGTTCCAGGCCCGCACCGAATAGCCTGCCTTGGCAAGGTTGCGGGCCATCGGCCCACCCATTAATCCGGTTCCCAGCACTGCCACGCATGTTGCTGCCATCGACTGTCTCCTCCCACAAGACGCTTTGCCGGGATCAGGCGGAATCGCCCTGCCGCAATGCATTCAGCTTCTGGCTAAATCCTTGCAACAGCTCTGTCAAAACCTGAATCGTCGGGTCGCCTGCTGCCAACGCACATGATTCGCCAGCGGTTTCCCCGGATTTGGTCCGTCACCGCACAATTGGTGATTGGCAAAGCCTGATCAAGGCAATAGCTTTCGGATTGCATCTTCAAGGGAGAGGGAAATGAAATTGCACAATGCCGGGTTCATTGCATGACAAAACCGGAAATATTGCTGGTAGGCACCATGGGCGCGCAGCTGAAAACCGATCTGGAAGAGCATTTTCACGTTCACAGGCTGGAACAGCAAACCGACCCGCAAGCCTTTCTGGCCGGAAAGGGTCGCCATGTTCGCGCCATCGCCACCGGCGGCGCTGACCAGTTGCCCAATTCGGTGATGGATGCGCTGCCTGACCTTGGCATGATCTCATGCTATGGCGTCGGCTATGATGGCATCGACGCGAAGCTCGCCGCTTCCCGCGGAATCCTGGTTTCCCACACACCCGATGTCCTCAATGACGAGGTTGCAAACACCACGATAGCACTCCTGCTGGCAACCACCCGGCATGTCGTCGCCTTTGACCGTTATGTTCGCGAGGGCCGCTGGAAAAGCGAAGGCCCTGCCCCACTTACGCGCGGCCTGGCTGGAAAGAATGTCGGCATCATTGGCATGGGCCGCATCGGCCAGGCAATCGCCGAAAAGCTGGCCGTCTTCCACTGCGAGATTGCCTATCACACCCGCAATGCCCGCCCGGAAATTCCGATGCGCCACTTTCCCGATCTGGTGGAGATGGCAGGCTGGGCAGATATCCTGATCGTGATCACGCCCGGCGGTGCATCAACGCGCCATCTTGTCAATCGGGCGGTGCTCGATGGACTGGGTCCGCAAGGCACGCTGATCAATGTGGCGCGCGGCACCGTTGTGGATGAAGCAGCACTGGTTGCAGCGCTCTGTGAAGGCCGCCTGGGTGCTGCCGGCCTTGATGTATTCGAAAACGAGCCGGAAGTGCCGCAAGCCCTGTTCGCCATGGACAATGTCGTTCTGCTGCCGCATGTCGGCAGTGCCACCGTCGAAACCAGGGCTGCGATGCGCAAGCTGGTAGCCGACAATCTTGTCAGCTGGTTTTCGACAGGAAAGGCGCTCACCCCCGTGCCCGAATGCAAACACCTGCAGGAAGGTTGACCTTGGCCCACATGGAAACAATATCCGCAGCACCCAGATCCATCTCCGTCCTGGGCTCAACCGGCTCGATCGGGGTCAACACACTGGACGTGGTGGCGCAACTGGGCGGGCGCGATGCCTTCGATGTCATGGCCCTGACCGGCAACGCCAATATCGGCCTTCTGGTCGAGCAGGCAAAGGCCACCGGCGCAAGGTTTGCCGTCACCGCGAGCGACAAGCACTATCACCTTCTGAAGGAAGCCCTTTCCGGCACCGGTATCGAGGCTGGAGCCGGAAACTCGGGCCTTCATGATGCTGCATCCATGAATGGCGATATTGTCGTTGCAGCCATCGTCGGAACAGCCGGCCTCGCCCCAACGCTGGCTGCTGCCCGACGCGGCGCGACCATTGCACTTGCCAACAAGGAATGCCTGGTAACCGCAGGTGAATTGTTCCTCGATGCAGTGAATGACGGCGGCGGCAAGCTGGTCCCTGTCGACAGCGAACATTCGGCAATTTTCCAGGTGCTGGAAACCGACCAGCGCCACGCCATCGAACGCATTATCCTTACGGCTTCCGGCGGCCCCTTCCGCACCTGGACACTTGATGAGATGCGCGATGTCACGGTCGAAACAGCCCGCGCCCATCCCAATTGGTCGATGGGCCTGAAAATCTCCATCGGCAGCGCGTCCATGTTCAACAAGGCCCTCGAAATGATCGAGGCAAAGCATCTGTTCGGCATTCGACCCGACCAGATCGAGGTCATCGTGCATCCCCAATCCATCGTGCATTCCATGGTCGGCTACAGCGATGGCTCTGTCCTGGCACAAATGGGAAGCACCGACATGCGCACAGCCATTGGTTATGCGATATCGCATCCCTCACGCCAGAAGCTGAATGTTGAACGCCTCGATTTCGCCCGGCTGGCCCGGCTCGATTTCGAAGCACCTGACGAAACCCGCTTTCCTTCGTTACGCCTCGCCCGCACCGCCCTTGAACGCGGCGGTTCGCAAGGAGCGATCCTCAATGCGGCCGAGGAAACTGCCTGTCACGCCTTCATGGATGGCAGGATCGGATTTCTGCAAATGGCCGACATCGTCGAGGAAGTCATGGACGATATGGTGTCATTACCGCCGGCAACTAGCATGGAAGAAGTGTTTGCTGCCGATACCGAAGCCCGCCGCAAGGCCGCGATGCTGGTCGACAAGATCTCGCGCTAATGCAAAAGCCGCCCGCAGGCGGCTTCAGCATTGTTCGTTTGTCTGCCGAGCTAACACGGATGATTGTCAGGCAACCGAACGCGCCAGCGCGCATTGGCTCCACAGATCGCACAAGGCCCCGACCAGATGGTCGATATCGGCATCCGTGTGGAACGGCGTCGGCGTAATACGAAGGCGCTCTGTCTTGCGCGGCACTGTCGGATAATTGATCGGCTGGACATAGATGCCGTAATTGTCGAGCAGGATATCCGATATCCATTTGCACTTCTTCGCGTCACCAACCATTACCGGCACGATATGGCTTGGATTGAGCATGTGCGGAATACCACGCTTGTCGAGGCCCGCCCGCACCTTGGCCACGGCTTCGCGCTGCAGGCGCCGCTCCTCACTGCTCTGCTTGAGATGCGAGATCGAGGCGATTGCACCCGCGGCAATCGCCGGTGGCAGTGCCGTGGTGAAGATAAAGCCCGAAGAAAAGGAACGAATGAAGTCGCAAACCGCCGTGCTGCCGGTGATGTAACCACCCATCACACCGAATGCCTTGCCAAGCGTACCTTCAATGATCGTGACGCGATCCATCAGGCCTTCCTGCTCGGCGATGCCGCCGCCCCGCGGTCCATACATGCCAACCGCATGCACTTCGTCGAGGTAGGTCATCGCACCATGCTTTTCGGCAACCTCGCAGATCTCGCGGATGGGTGCGATATCGCCATCCATCGAATAGACCGATTCGAACGCGACCAGCTTCGGCACTTCGGGGCCGTAAAGCGCGAGTTTGCGATCAAGGTCCTCGGGGTCATTGTGTTTCCAGATGACCTTTTCGGCCCGAGAATGGCGGATGCCCTCGATCATCG
>JAGRLM010000453.1 GCA_020441795.1 Nitratireductor sp. | reverse complement strand
ACGCTATTCGGTTGAAAACCGATCCGTGCATGTAAAATCCGTTGGCATTGCCGACAAGGCATCCTATACGGGCGTTTTAATGAACATGTTTCCGCAAACCAGTTTTCCGCATCGTCACCTGCTCGGAATTGCCGAACTGACGCCAGGCGATATCGTCTACCTTCTCGACAAGGCCGAGGAGGCGGTCGGGGTATCGCGACAACGCAACAAGAAGAAGGCGGTATTGCAGGGCCGCACACAAATCAACCTGTTCTTCGAAGCCTCCACCCGTACGCAATCCTCGTTCGAGCTGGCTGGCAAGCGCCTTGGTGCGGATGTGATGAACATGTCGGTCGGCTCGTCCTCGGTCAAGAAGGGCGAAACGCTGATCGACACAGCAATGACGCTCAATGCGATGCAACCCGACCTGCTGGTGGTGCGCCACCAGTCGGCAGGTGCTGTCGAATTGCTGGCACAGAAAGTCGGCTGCGCGGTGATCAATGCCGGCGACGGAGCGCATGAGCACCCCACACAGGCCTTGCTGGATGCTTTGACCATCCGCAGACACAGGGGCGAGATTTCCAGCCTGACGGTAGCCATCTGTGGTGACATTCTCCATTCGCGGGTCGCGCGCTCCAATATTCTGCTTCTCAATGCACTGGGTGCCCGGGTTCGGGTGATAGCGCCCTCCACCCTCCTGCCCTCCGGCATCGAAAAACTGGGTGTCGAGGTCTTTACCAGAATGGATGCGGGCTTGAAGGACTGCGACGTCGTGATGATGCTGCGCTTGCAGCGCGAGCGAATGGCCGGTGCGCTGGTCCCGTCGGTTCGCGAGTATTTCCGGTTTTTCGGGCTGGACAGCGAGAAACTCAAACTGGCCCGCAAGGATGCGCTGGTCATGCACCCCGGCCCGATGAATCGCGGGGTCGAAATTGCATCCGAGGTTGCTGATGGCGCGCAAAGTGTCATCGAGGAACAGGTGGAAATGGGTGTGGCCGTTCGCATGGCAGTCATCGAGGCGCTGATTGGCGACAAGACCACGGAGGCCGCAAATGGCTAAGCGTGCAGTTGCAATCATCGGCGGCCATCTGGTGGATCCCGTTCAGGGCATTGACGGGCCGGCGACGATACTTGTTCGCGGCAACCGGATCGAGGCGGTGCATGCGGGAGGCCACAGAATCGCGCTTCCCGACGACTGCCTTGAAATCGATGCGTCCGGCAAACACGTCTTTCCGGGGTTGATCGATGCACGTGTGCATGTGGGCGAACCGGGGGGCGAGCATCGCGAGACCATTGCCTCGGCAAGCAGGGCCGCTGCGACAGGCGGCGTGACCGGCTTTATCATGATGCCCGATACCGATCCCGTCATTGATGACGTTTCGCTGGTTGATTTCGTGCGCCGTGCAGCACGCGATACAGCGAGTGTGAATGTCTACCCGTCCGCTGCCATCACCAAGGGTTTTGGAGGCAGCGAATTGAGCGAGTTCGGACTGCTCCAGGAAGCAGGCGCGGTGATGCTGACGGAAGGCCGGTATTCGCTTCGCAACAATCTCACCCTGAAACGGGCCATGACCTATGCACGCGATTTCGGCCTGGTGATCGCCAAGGAAACCAATGACCGCGACCTGACATCCAATGGCGTGATGAATGACGGCTTCTCGGCAACATTGCTCGGCCTGTCAGGCATTCCCCGTGAGGCGGAAATCATTCCACTTGAGCGTGACTTGCGGATTGCCGCATTGACCCGGGCAACCTATCACGCCGCAAAATTGTCGACACCGGAAAGTGTGCGAACGCTCGCCATATACAAGGATCGGGGTCTTGATGTTACCGCGGGCATATCGGTCAACCACTTGTCGCTGAACGAAAACGATATCGGCCGCTATCGAACCTTTTTCAGGCTTTCGCCGCCACTTCGCAGCGAGGAAGACCGACAGGGCATGGTCGAGGCGCTCGCGGCTGGCGGACTGGACATCATTGTATCGAGCCATGACCCGCAGGATGTCGACACCAAGCGCTATCCATTTGCCGAGGCTGCCGATGGCGCCATTGGGCTCGAAACGCTTTTCCCGGCCAGTTTGCGACTGTATCATTCGGGCCAGTTGACGCTTTCGCGGCTGGTGGAATGTCTGAGCGTCAATCCGGCCCGGATATTTGGCCTTCCCGGCGGAACACTCACCCCCGGAAGTCCGGCGGACCTCATGATCGCGGATCTGGACGAACCATGGGTGCT
The DNA here is from genome assembly GCA_020441795.1 of Nitratireductor sp. GTDB lineage: Bacteria > Pseudomonadota > Alphaproteobacteria > Rhizobiales > Rhizobiaceae > BOKV01. Next base: position 2,858 of record JAGRLM010000453.1, on the reverse strand, counting down.
TGATGAAAAGCAGATCATCTCAAGGTCAAAAAACAGTCCGTTTGAAGGCGCAAGATTTACCGGCAGGGTATTGCAAACGATGGTCGCAGGCGACATAATATACACCAAATAAGCGCAGGGGCTTACATGTCGGAATTAGTGTCGTTGTGGAACGAGCCAAAGCTCGCATTGCTTTGGATGGGGGTGGGATATCTTTTGGGCTCCGTGCCATTCGGCCTGATCCTTACCCGAATCGCCGGGCTTGGTGACCTGCGCGCCATCGGATCGGGAAATATCGGTGCAACGAATGTATTGCGCACCGGGAACAAGGGGCTTGCAGCTACCACGCTTCTTCTCGATGCCCTCAAGGGAACTGCGGCAGTCGTTGTGGGCAGTTACGCTGGTCCGGAATATGGCCTTATTGCGGGATTTGGTGCGTTTGTCGGGCATTGCTTCCCGATATGGCTGCGCTTCAAGGGCGGCAAGGGTGTTGCCACCTATCTTGGTGCACTGTTTCCCATTGCCTGGAAGATAGGCGTGATCTTTGCAGCCTTCTGGCTAGCCACCGCATTCGTTACCCGTATCTCTTCGGCTTCCGCGCTGACGGCCTGCGCGATCTCGCCGCTGATGCTGTTTGCGATCGACATGCCTTCTGCTGGCATCGTCTTCCTGATCATTTCGATCATTTGTGTTTATCGACACAAGGACAATATCAAGCGCATGATCAACGGTACCGAGGGCAAGATCGGAAGCAAGGGATGAATGCGCGCCCGGGCGGGAGATTTGATCTCACCGACGAGCAGCGCCTGAACTGGCTGCGCCTGATTCGCAGCGAGAATGTCGGCCCCGCCACCTTTCGCGACCTCATCAATCATTTTGGAACCGCCAGTGCGGCGCTGGATGCCGTACCCGAACTTGCAAAGCGCGGTGGCGTGGCGGCACGGATTTCCATCGCCTCGCGCGATGATGCGCAACGCGAAATGGACCAGGCCCGAAAGATCGGTGCCAGATTCGTCGGAATGGGCGAACCTGATTATCCGGTGATGTTGCGCGGCCTGGATGCGCCGCCCCCGCTGGTCTGTACCATGGGAGAAACCTCGATTGCCGCATCGGCCTGCATGGCGATTGTGGGTTCGCGCAATGCGTCGATCACCGGGCAGAAGCTGGCAACCCGTTTTGCCGGGGAATTGGGTGAGCACGGCTATACCGTGGTTTCGGGGCTGGCACGCGGAATTGATGCGGTGGCCCATCGCGCATCGCTGAAAACCGGTACGATTGCAGTTTATGCCGGCGGGATCGACCAGCCCTTCCCCGAAGAGAATGTTGGCCTAGCGCGGGAAATTCATGATCAGGGTGGGTTGCTGATCAGCGAAATGCCGATTGGATGGAAGCCACGCAATATCGACTTTCCAAGGCGGAACAGGATCATTGCCGGGCTCGCGCTCGGTGTAGTGGTCATCGAGGCGGCCAAACGCTCCGGTTCGCTGATCACGGCGCGGCTGGCCAATGAAAACAACCGGCTGGTATTTTCCGTGCCAGGCTCACCGCTCGATCCGCGTGCCGAGGGCTGCAACCACCTAATCCGCCAGGGTGCCATGCTGGTTACCTGCGTCGACGATATCCGCGAGGCTCTGGCTCCGATGGGAGGCAGTGAACCGCAACTCCCGTTCATCGCCGGCGAGGACGAGGGAGACGGTTTTGTTGGCACCATCAGCGAACGAAGCGGTGTCCTGCCAGTCGATGCGGATGACGCCTTGCGCCAAAGGATAAGCGACGCGCTTGGTCCCTCGCCCGTCGACGTCGATGACATCATCCATTTTACAGGTGCAACTTCCGGACAGGTTCAACTCGTGCTACTTGAGCTTGACTTGGCCGGGCGGATCGAGCGCCATTCCGGCAATCGCGTATCCCTGCAGCCCGAATAGCACCGCTACCCGTCCTTGGCAGTGGAACCGATCTCCGCGCCGAATTCGTGGACCCGCAAGGCTTCGTCTGATTCAATTGCTGCCATTTCGAGCAGATAGGTTAATGTCGGCTCTTCTATCGCTGCGGAAAGCAGGCGCAGTTCCTTGATCAGCTGAACCAGATATTCCAGCTTGGCGTGCTTGTCATCATAGGGAACGGATCGGCTTTCACGGCTCTTGTCCGGAGCAACGGGCCGGGCAGCGTCGCCCAGATTGCGGGGTTTCGGTTGGTTCATCACGGGCGAAGGGCCTTTCTGGCTCTGTTTGATGCTGGCTTGAACAACTGACTTCCCGCAGTTGATCACGCTATTGATTCCGCCCGACACATGATGGCCCTGATCCCTGTGGCCGGAGCCGGACTTACACCATGACGGGATTATTTGCAATATACAACTTATTCGTGTTTTTGCGTGTGTTTTGCCCCTGACTTGCCAGCAGGGCTTGACGTAGGCGTTTGCAAAAGCCAATTCAGTCCGGCCTGCAAGCCCTGAAAAGGGTTGCAGGGCATTGATTTTGTCAAAGTTCGTGTTCGGGAAATTTCATGTCCACAAATGTGGTGATCGTAGAATCACCGGCCAAGGCCAAAACCATCAACAAGTATCTGGGCAAGGATTACACGGTTCTGGCATCCTACGGCCATGTCCGCGATCTTCCCGCGAAGGACGGCTCGGTGCTCCCGAGCGAAGATTTCTCGATGTCATGGGAACTGGATTCGAAGTCCAAGACCCGCATGTCCGACATCGCCAAGGCGGTCAAGGGTGCGGACAAGCTCATTCTCGCGACCGACCCGGATCGCGAAGGCGAAGCAATTTCCTGGCATGTATTGCAAATCCTCAATGACAAGAAGGCAATCAAGGGCAAGCCGGTCGAGCGCGTGGTATTCAATGCGATCACCAAGAAGGCGGTCCTTGATGC
>JAGRLM010000452.1 GCA_020441795.1 Nitratireductor sp. | reverse complement strand
CAGTGCCGTTTTCATGCCACCCCCCAAGAATAGTTGAAAATATGGGGCGCCGGTTTTCACAGGCGCCCCCTTCACGATCTACTTGCGGGCCTTGACGTTGAAGGTCACCATGTGAATGGCGGAAGTTCCCTTGCCGCCTTCCTTGGCGTCGCCACCTTCCTTTTCATCAGCTTTCTTTTCTTCGGCTTTCGCCTTTTCAAAGAGCTTGATCGCCAGGCCGCGTGTTGCCGTTTCGCCGGACTTCTTCACCAGCTTCTTGGCGTCTTCCGCCGAGAGCCGCTGGTTGCCAAGTCCGCCTTCACGACAGAACAGCAGCAGGGTTTCGTCCGATCCCGGCGTGTCGAAGACGAGCTTGCCTGAAGCCGGATCCGGTATGGTCCGTGCCTTGCCTGCAGGCAGGGTCGCTTCGCCGATCATTTCCTGCGGGATGACTTCAACATTCCCGTCGGATTCGATGTAGAAGATCTGCACCTCGCAGGCATTGCTCGCTGTCACGTCAAAGCTGAGTTGCTCATCCACGAAGACGTCGGTATTTGCAACCTTCACTGCAAGTTTCAGCTTTCCAGCCTTCTTGTCGTCGTCACCCTTGAAGGAATCGTCGCGATATTCCGGATCCTTGTAGTCAGGGGTGGCGGCAGCAGTCTTGGTTTCTTCCTTCTTGTCGCTTTTGTCCTCATTGGAAGTTGCACCTTCCTCGAGCTTTTCCCGATCGAGCGGTTCAATGCCCAGGAGCGGCTTGACGAGTTTGGCAAACTGAGCCTCTACCTCGAAGCGTGGTACTTTCGAACCACCCTTGAGCTGTGTGATCCAGTCCAGACCAAGACGCAGCGTTTCGGAGTCGGACACCCTCTGGATTGCCTGCTCGAATTCCTGCGGCGTCATGTCAAACTCGGCAGCAAGAGATTCAGCATCAAGGTCGTCCTCATAGAGGTCGGCATTCCAGGTCACGATTTCTTCCTTGCCAGGGCCCGAACGGCTTTTCAGTGTACCGTCTGGGGCCTTCTCGGTTGCACCTGCCTTTTCCAGGGCAGCCAGGAAGCGATCCCGGTCCTTTGCATAATACTCGTCCAGTTCCGCCTGCTTCACATACATTTCCAGCAGCAGATCGCGCTGGCCAAGTGTGAAGGTCGGCGACTTCTCGATGAACTCACGCAACCGGTCGAGCTTCGCAATGATCCCGTCGGCATGGCAATCCATGCATGAGCGACCATTGATGATGTCAACACCCTTGCCGATTGGCCGCTTGCGGAATGACACGATCGATGTCGGTCCTCGATCCAGCCGGTCGCCGGTATGCGTTGACAGATAATAGCCCTGCAAACCATTGGGCAACGAGAAGATCATTTCCCCGCCATCATGGTGGAATGCGGTGAGATCCTCGTCCAGTGGCTCGATGTCGGTCGGGCCATGCGGATGCCTTCTAAGGCTCTGCAGGTCACGGCTTCCGGCAAAGTCATACGACTTCCAGTAGTAGCCACCTTGCGGCAGGTCATGCCTTTCAAGCATCCGATTGTGATCGGATACTCCCGATTCACCCTCATCGAAGGCTGCACGAACTACCCGACGACGACGGATATTGTCATTGACATCGACGCCCATGGTTTTTTCCAGATCGGAAATCTTTTCCGGAAGATCGAGCAGCGTGTGATAGAGCTCCGGCCGCGGTGCATTGGCAATGAACCAGTCTGCCCGCATGATCGGCAGTTTCGTATCCAGCGAATCCGATAGCGTCTTGAGCGCGGTGTCGTCACCAGGATCATAGCCAAGCGGATATTTCGCGATCACCTTGTCCCATTTGTCGCTATCCCATTTGAGGTCGCGGATATCGACCCGCACCAGCAGGTCTTTCGTATCGGCAACCTTCTCGGGAACCACGATGGACGGGCCGTTTGACAGGGAATTGATCAGCTTGTTGAAGCCGGCATTGTACAATTCCAGCCGTCTGGCAAATGCCTTGTCATCCTCACAGGGCAGCTTGCCGTTATATTGCGGGCGGAAGGAGAAATAGCGCACGAATGGGCGGTCGGCTTCCGTAACCGTGCCAATGTCGCGCACGGCGGCATCAACGAAGGTATGCCAGCCCAGCACCTCGCGCTTGCGCTCGGGGACTGCCCTTGCCGCAACCTGCAACTGGGCTACAGGCTCGCCAAGCTGGTCGATCCACTGGCCAAGTTTTTCGAGTTCAGCATCACTGGGACGCTTGCCATATGGCATTCGACCGCTCGCCACAGAAGTGTAGAGCAACGACTTGCTGCGGTCGCCCGGCGTCACGAAGGCTGCATTGGTCGCAATCGACGCAAGATCGCCAGTCGGGAAGCTGCCTTGCGCGCTTTCGCCCGGACCATGGCAGTTGCGGCAATATTTGCCGATGAAATCATCCGCATGGGCGGAAAGATCGCCGCCCCCGGTCGAGATTGCCGCCTGCACCGCATTGGTGTCCTTGCAGGCATCCTCACTGGTGACCGGCAATTCCGGCTTCTTCACCTCACGACCGGTGAGATAGGCATACATTGCCAGCTTGTCGTCTTCCGTCAGGTCGGCAAGGCCTGCAGCGAACTTCTTCATCATCGGTTCGGCAAAGGGCGTTCCGGACAGTTTCTTGCCCTCACCCATGACCGTCTTGACGAACACATCCTGCGATACGGAGGCAATCCTGTCCTTGGTGATTGCAGGCGCCACCGCTCCTGTCAGCCCCTTCTCACCTTCAAACTTGCGCGCATTGTCCAGACCGAAATCGAGCGTGCGCGGCGTATGGCATTCGCCACAGGCACCGGCATTCTCGACGAGATAGCGGCCACGGCTCATCTGGCTGCCATCATCAGGCTGCCACGCTGGCGTCGTGAAATTTCCGCGCTTCCAGAACGAGATCGTCGCGCTCAGATTATACGGGAACGACAATTCATGAGCTGCAACCTTGTTGTCGGATTGCGGCAGGCTGTCGATATAGGCCTTGATGTCCAGAACATCTTCCGGCTTCAACCCGGCATAGGCCGTATAGGGCATGACCGGATAAAGATGGCGGCCATCCTTGCCCAAGCCATTGATTACCGCATTGAGGTAATCGGCATTCGACCAGCCGGCGACGCCGTTTGGATGGGCGGTGATGTTGGGAACATAGAAGGTACCGATGAAGGTATCCATCTTCATGCCGCCAGAAAGCAGCGTGAGATCATCACCCGACGCATGACACGCAGCGCACCCCGACGCCTTTGTCATGTATTCGCCGTTCTTCACATCAGGCTTGTAGTTGGAAAAGGCATCTGCCTTGAAAAGGTCGCGGGCCAGCGCAGGACTGACGCTGACGGCGAATATCGCCAGGCCCGCCGCAAGCACGGCTGACCATGTTCCCGTATTTCTTCGACCCGCGTCTGGTTGGCGCGTTCGGTTATTCACTGGCCTGGCGTTGGCAACACCAACTGGCACGGGCAATGGCTTCGGGGCGGAAGTCATGGCATTGTCTCCTTTGCAACATGGACATGATGGTCCACAATTCAATCTGGCCTCGTATCGCAATTCAAGCTGTGCCGAATGGCACATCCCGCCTGCGATCAACGAAATTCGAACCGTTCGAACTCGATCTTTCCGAGCTTGCGCCCGGCCTTCTTCAAACCGCTGACAATCGCATTGCGCAATGGCGGCGGCCCGCAGAACCAGAGTTCCGACCCGTCCACCTCAAACGGCACGCTTGCTTGCAGTTTTTCAGCATCGATGCGCCCCGCCGTTGCCGAATCATGAAGATGGAAGCTGAAGCCAGGCACCCTGCCCGACGCCTCGGCAAGCATGTCGGCACGCACAGCTTCCGCTCCATCGCGCACACAATGTACCAGGTGGATCTTCCGCTTTTCCTCCGGCAGCAGGCTTTCGGCCATGGCGAGGAACGGCGTTATGCCGATGCCGCCTGCGAGCCAAATCTGCTTGTCGCCGCCGCGCGTATGCACGAAGCGGCCATAGCCGCCTTCCACCAGTATCCGGTCCCCGACGGCTGCCTCTTCGCGCAAACGCGCCGTGTAGTCACCCAGTGGCTTGATCGCGAAACGTACGGAACCGTCTTTCCCCAGCCCTGCAATCGTGAAGGGATGCGGCTCGCGCAATCCCGCCTTGGAAAAATGCAGGAAGGCAAACTGGCCAGGCCGGGCCTTGATCGGACCACGGTTCGGCTTGGCTTCAATGATCGTTGCAGCAGCGTGCTTTTCAACCGAAGTGACAGTGTAGCTACGGCGTTTGAGGAACGCCATCAACTGTGTATACGCGAAGCTTCCCACGCCAATGACGGCAAACAGGTTGAGGTAATTGGCGAGCAGCGCAGTACCGTCAAACGGTCGCTTGATGAAGAACTGGTGAAAGGCGATGAAGAGGAAAAACACCCCCATCAGCCGATGGCTCTGCCGCCACAGACCATAGGGCACTTCGAATTTCGTGTATGGGATGCGCTTGACGAGGCTCAGCGCGATAAGCGCAATCAGGCCATAAAACCCGTATTTGCCGGCTTCCTTTGCAAGCAGGTTGAGACCCGCCGTCAACTGCTTGCCCTGAAAATCGGGCGTCACGAAATAATGGATCAGGATCAGCACCAGAGCGGCTATGCCGATCTGGCGATGGAAATGATAGATGCGGTCAAGCCCGCCAAACAGCGGTTCCAGGAAGCGCGGACGCGTCGCCAGAAACTGGTTCAGCGCCATCGCAACAAATGCAGTGGACGACGCCGCCAGCGACATCCAGGTCATGAGACCGGTATGGCTCGCCGCCCCCACGGAAAACAACGTGGCGAGCAGGCACAGGAAAACAACCAGAATCTTACCCGTCACACAAGAACTCCCATTGGCGGTGTTCCCTCAACCGCAAACCAAACATGAGGCAGCACCGGCAACGGCGCTGCCATTCCATCCGTCGATCAACCGCTGGTCAGGTTGATGACTTCAACCCGCCTGTTTTCAGCTGCCAGCGGATCATCCACATTCTTCAGCCGTTCTTCGCCATAGCCGATTGCAATCAGGCGGTCCTCGCTGATACCGAACTTGGTGATGAGGTAGTCGCGAACGCTCGCCGCGCGGCGATCCGAAAGATCCTGATTGTAGTCGTTCGACCCGGCAGCATCGGTATGCCCGTTGAGCACGATGCGATATTCCTTGAGCGCATCGCTGGTCAGAGCCTTGCCCAATTCGTCCACATCAGGGACCGATTCTGCCTTGATCGACGCTGAATCGTAGTCGAACTTGATCTCGATATCGATACGGGGAAGGTCGTTGGTCTTGACGATCTCGTCGAGCTTCTGGCGTTGTTCGATGCGAATGCCGCGCGTCGGCAAAGCCTTGAGGAATTTCTGGTCTTCCGTTTCTGCAGGTTTTGCAAAAGACCGTGTCAGGGAACGCGTCTTCTGCGTTTCCTTCGGCTTCAACTGTTGTTCGATGCTGGACGCATCAAGCGATTGTGCGAAAGCCGCCTTTGGTGCAGCTGTGCTGATGACACAAGCAGACACTATCCCGGCAGCAATGAAAGCTACATGCCGTTTCATGGTATCGACTCCCTTATGCCCCTGCTTTCTATACAATCGCAATGTGACAGGCTTTGCAACGATACGATGTGCGAAACGTCACAACAATGTCAGTCTCAATTGGCTGACACGGCGCCGGTAACAGGAAAATCGAATGCCTTCCCGGCGAATGGCTCGGCCGGATACCTGAAATGCCACCATTCCCGCCGGTAATTTGAAAATCCCTGTTTAGCCATTGCCGATATCAGCAATTGCCGGTTGGCTCGCGCAGTTTTCGAAACGGCCTTGCTTGCCGAATGGCTTACCGGATCAAACAGGTCAAACCCGCCACCCATATCAGCTTCAACAGGTTTGCCACCGCCATCAAGGGTCGCGAAAGTAAGATCGACCGAGCCACCTGATGAATGGCCGGAACGCGCGCCGATATAACCGTCTGCCACCAGGCGTGAACCGGCGACGCGCGGATGAT
>JAGRLM010000451.1 GCA_020441795.1 Nitratireductor sp. | reverse complement strand
TCGGCACCAATTCCTTCGATCAGGCGACGCACTTCGGCAAGATCGGATGGCATGTTGAAGGTGCCATAAGTTGCCCCGATGATATTGACCTTGGGCCTCTGGCCTTCCTTGCGTGCCTTGGGCGGGCGAATTTTCTTTGTGCCATATTCGCTCCAGAGCCACTTCAGCGCGCGGTCAGCGGATTGCCACTGATCCTCGTCGATGGTGCGTGGCAGGAAGCGCTGGATGTTCGAGCCTTCCGGCGTCACACCGCCACCAATCATCTCGGCAATCGAACCGGTGACGACCACGGCAGGCAGATGCGGATCAAGCACCGAGCGCGAGCGCTTCATGGCCCCTTCGGTGCCATGCTGGCCCAGCTCCTCTTCGCCAAGGCCGGTGACAACAATAGGAAGTTCATGCGGGGGCAGGGCGTCGGTATAGTGCAGGACCGAAGTCACCGGCAGGTTCTCGCAGCCCACCGGGCCGTCAATGATGACCTGCAATCCCTTGATTGCAGCAAAGACATAGACCGAACCCCAATAGCCGCCAGCGCGGTCGTGATCGATGATCAGCATCCCACCGCCTCCCCGGAATCCACCGCATTTTTCGACGTGGCCGTGCGCGCCGCATATTTCTTGCGATAGCTGCTATTGTCGGTCGGGGTCTCTTGCCAGATACCGGCATTGTCGCCCGTGCCGACGCCCTCGAAAAAGGCTGACATCTTGTCGAAGCGGTCCTTGTTGCCAATCGCTGCATTGACGATTGCCGCAAGCGATCCGGCTCCCGCCGGACCCATCAATGGGCGCGCCGAAATCAGGTTGGTGAAATACAGCCCTGGAACCGAGGCCTCCTTGGCCTTTTGCACGACCGGCGTTGTGCCAATGGCAAGGTCAGGCTTGAATTCGTGGAAAGCTGCAAGATCCTGTTCGAGCGAGGCGCGGAAGCGGATCTCGACGCCCTTGTCCTTGAGCCACTCGGCATCCGCTGCCGACCATGGCGTTTTGGGGCAGGCAGTGCCGACATAACGCACGTCCGCGCCGCTTTCGATCAGCAATCTGGCAACGAGCAGTTCCGAGCCTTCATAGCCGGAAAGCGTAATGCGTCCCTTGATGCGATTTTGCGACAAGGCACCGCGAATGGCTCCGCCAAATGCGTTGCGCGCGGCGTCGATCCGGTCCTGGGGCACGTTGCACATCTTGCCGATTTGCCCCAGCCAGGCATCCGTTCCCTCGAAGCCTACGGGGGCTGAGCCTGTGACCGGGCGCCCGGCTTCGCTGAATTCGCGTATTGATGCGGTGTAGAAGGGGTGAATGGCTGCAACGCCGGCGCAATCCAGCGCTGAATAGAGTTCGCGCCATTCCCGTACCGGCGCGACGGGGCCAGCCGCCAGGCCCATGGGTTCGAGCATCGCACCAATGGTCATCGGGTCAACCGGAAACATCTCGCCCAGCAGCGTGATCGTTGGGCGCTCCTCGACACCGCCACGTGGCGCCTGGACCGGCCCGGACATGATCTCCTTGCGCGCATAGGAAAGCATGGCTGCCGAGAGCACATCCTTCGCTTCCGCATGGGTAGGAATACCAAAGCCGGGCACGTCGATGCCGACAATCCGCACGCCGTTGATGTCGCGTGGCAGGCCCTGAAGCGGGATGCCCGATGCGGTTGGAACACAAAGATTGGTTACAACGATCGCATCATAAAGTTCGGGGTCGGCCATTTCGTGAACGGCATCGCGAATGTCTTCATAGAGCTTGCCGGTGACAAGTGACTCGGAATTGAACGGCACATAGCCGACAGAGCGCCGCGCACCGTAGAAATGCGAGGTGAAGGTCAGGCCATAAACGCAGCAGGCCGAACCCGAAAGAATGGTTCCCACTCGCCGCATCCGCAAGCCGACGCGCAACGAGCCGAAAGCCGGGCACATGGATTGCGGCTGGTCATGCGGGCCCTTGGGGTAATCCTTTTCAAAACGCTCCATGATTTCCGCCTTGCCCGAGGCAATGGCGGAAGCACGCATCTTCTCCGCTCCCGAATGGCAGCCGATGTCGCCGGTGGCGGCGCTTTCAGCCGGTTCCGGGCTTGCGATGCCGTCGTCAATGAGAGGTGATTGCTCGTCCATGGCTTTTCTCACACCGCGTCATAAACGACTTCGAGGGAAGTCCTGGACAGGCTGGAGGCCGGGCACATGTCTTCGGCACGTGCTGGCTCAAGCTGATAGTCAGCGCCAGTCTGGCTGGCATCGAACAATCCCAGCAAGCCGTCCTGATCGAGCGGCGAGGGCAATACTGGTGGCGCAATTCCCAGTGCCTCGGCCAAGCCCATGAACAATGGGCCCCAGCGATTGTCGGGATGGCCGATTATCTGGTAATTGGCCGACTTGCGACGGATGTCTTCATCCTGCGGAATGGAGGCCAGAACCGGAATGCCAACCGCTTCGGCAAAAGCCGCCGCTTCCCCGGTGCCGTCATCCTTGTTGATGACCATGCCCGCTACGCCGACATTGCCACCGAGCTTGCGGAAATACTGGACCGCCGAGCAGACATTGTTGGCAACATAAAGCGATTGCAGGTCATTGGAGCCGACCACGACAACTTTCTGGCACATGTCTCGCGCTATCGGCAGGCCGAACCCGCCACATACGACATCGCCCAGGAAGTCGAGCAGGACATAGTCGAAATCCCATTCGTGGAAGCCAAGTTTCTCCAGCGTTTCAAAGCCGTGGATGATCCCGCGCCCGCCGCAACCGCGCCCGACCTCAGGACCGCCAAGTTCCATGGCAAACACGCCATCGCGCTTGAAGCAGACATCGGAAATCGAGAGTTCTGCCCCTGCTTCCTTCATGCGCGAGGATGTCTGGATGATGGTGGGGCAGGCGCGTCCGCCAAACAGCAGCGAAGTCGTGTCGCTCTTGGGGTCGCAGCCGATGAGCAGTACCTTCTTGCCCATCTGCGCCAGCATGTAGGAGAGGTTGGCCAGCGTGAAGCTCTTGCCAATGCCACCCTTGCCATAGATGGCGATGATCTGGGTTTCCTTGGTCACTTCGCCCACAACCGGAGCGTCGGGTTCGATGGATGCCTCGTCGCGAAGCCGGTCATGAAAGCTTTGGCTGTTGCCGATATTGACGCCTTCGGTCATTGCATTCTCCTCCAGTCAATCAACATTTTCACGCATTTCGGATCGTTGAACGCCGTGTTGTAGGCGTTGTGCGCGTCGCCATGGCCGACCGAATGCGATATCAGGCCGTCAAGCGAGAGATTGCCCCCGGAAACAAGATCGAGGACTGCCAGCGTGTCGCCGGGCTTGAATTCAGCTGCGATGCGGATTCTTGCCTCGCGCATGAAGGCCGGTACAAACGGGAACGAGAGGCGTTCGCCGTAAAATCCGGCCAGCACCACTTCACCACCTGGCGCAAGGCGCGGAATGATGGTGTCGAGGATTTCCGGACTGCCACTGGCATCCAGCACACTTGAGTAGGTTGATTTGCCGCTGTCGGAAGGATCAGTCACTTCATAGGAAAATGTTCCGGCGCGCCGGTCGGGATTGGTTTCCCAGACTGTCGGGGCGGCAAAACCCAGAGCCACGCAGATCCGCGCCGCAAGACGCCCTACAAGGCCGTGCCCGATGATGAGTTCCGGGGGGTTGGCAGCGAGCGAGACAGCATGGAAGGCTGTGGCCGCAATCGACAGCAGCGTGGCATTGCGCCCAAGCGTCTCATCAACAGCAACAACGCGCTCGCCCGATACGATCAGGCGCGAAGCGGAGGCACCAAACAGACCTGCCGCATCCTTGTAGCATCGTGCGCCGGGAACAAAGACCAGCGTTCCAGGGGCAAGTTTTCCCAAAGAGGGCAGGCTGCCGGTATCAACGACCCTGCCCACGGTTTCATAACCGGGCACCAAGGGATATCCCATGCCTGGAAAGGCCGGCATCGAACCCTGGTAAAGCATCTTCTCGGTGCCGGTGCTGATGCCGCTCCACAAGGACTCTACAACAATATCGCCCTCGTCGGGGTCCACCAGTTCCAGTGAACGTACCGCCAGGCTTCCCGGTTTTTCAAAGATGATTGCAGTACTGTTCATTCAACATGACCAGCCCATCGGACCAGCCCTCCTTTCGTGTCATGTTAAGATGACACAGCAAAGTGTCAACAACTATTTACAAATAGAGTAGACTGATTTGGGGTCAAGGCCTGGCGACAACGACGTTGACGAGCATCGGCGTGCGGCATTTGCGCTGTTCGAAACGGGTGAAACCGGCTTTTTCTGCCAATTGGATGATTTGCTGAGCAGATCGGCAGCGCCCGGACCCCATCGCCAGAAAATAAAAGGCGAAATAGGCGGTTGAGAGTTTTTCGCCGGAACTGTTGCCCGCCATGGGTTCGCCTATCACGAGCTGCCCGTCAGCCGGCAATGCCTTCCTGATTCCCGTCATCAGCCTGACAACGGCATGGTCTTCATGGTCGAAGCAGACCCGAACCAGGCTCATCGTGTCATAACCCAGGGGAAGCGGATCGGAAAAAAAGCTGCCCCCGTGGCATTCGATGCGTCCGGCCAGTGTCCCACTGGAAAAGCGTTCCCTTGCACGATCCGCGACAGGG
>JAGRLM010000035.1 GCA_020441795.1 Nitratireductor sp. | reverse complement strand
TATCAGGCGTTCCAGTTCGTGGTCTGGGCTGGCAAGACGGCGCAGGAAGCGCTTGACGGGGCCTTGTTCGAAACGCAGGGCAATGCCTGAATTCCTGCTGGCCGTTCAAACTGCGGCTTGAGGTTGGCCGCAAATGCTGGCAATCAATTGCAATGACAAATTCAACTGGAAATACTGACTTCACCATTGCGCTTGTTGGTGCCGGCAATATGGGCGGCGCCATGTTGAGCGGCTGGCTCAAGGGCGGAACGCCTGCCGCAAGCATTACCGTCCTTGATCCATCACCGCCGCCTGCCATGGCGCAAATGATGGCCGAACATGGTGTCGCAAGCTTTGTTGCGGCACCCGAAGGTTTTGATCCCGATATTGTCATACTGGCCGTCAAACCGCAGATATTCGACCAGGTATTGGCCGCCAATGTCGGTATTTGCGGGCCGCAGACTGTTGTGGTTTCAGTTGCTGCGGGAAAGACCATCTCGACCATGGCATCGATCCTTGGCAGCAATGCCGGTGCCATCGTGCGCTGCATGCCAAACACACCGGCGCTTGTCGGGCGCGGCATCTCAGCATGCTGCGCGAACAAGCAGGTCACGGACTTGCAACGCGCCCGGATTAGCCAATTGCTGCGTTCCACCGGGTCGGTGGAGTGGGTTGACGACGAGGCCCTGATCGACGCTGTCACGGCGGTTTCGGGAAGCGGTCCTGCCTATGTATTCTATCTCGCGGAATGCATGGCGGCTGCCGGCATGGCCCAAGGCCTGCCTGAGGAACTGGCAATGAAACTTGCGCGGGAAACGGTGTCCGGCGCGGGCGAATTGATGCGCCAGTCAGTCGAGACGGCCTCGAAGCTTCGCCAGAACGTGACCTCGCCCAATGGCACCACGGCAGCCGCTCTTGCTGTCCTGATGGCTGATAACGGACTTTCCCCGCTGATGGCGGAGGCAATAGCGGCCGCGCGCAAGCGCTCGGAAGAATTGTCAGGTTGAAGCGATGGAAGACCTGATTGGCATCGAGGATTTTCTCAAGGTCGACATTCGTGTGGGCACGATTGTCGAGGCCGAACCCTTTCCCGAGGCGCGCAAGCCCGCGATCAAGCTGCGGATCGATTTCGGGCCGGTGATCGGCATCAAGCGCAGTTCTGCCCAGATTACCGTGCATTACAAGCCGGAAGAACTGGTTGGACGGCAGGTAATGGCTGTGGTCAATTTCCCGCCACGCCAGATCGGGCCGTTGATGTCGGAGGTTCTGGTGCTGGGATTTCCCGACGAGAACGGCGCGGTTGTGCTGGCCAATGTCGATCTGAAGGTTCCCAATGGTGGTAGGCTGCACTGAAAGGCGAAAGGCTGGATGACATGAAGACGACTGCGCTGGCACTTGTTGTTGCATCCCTGCTATTGCCTGCCTCGGCTCAGGCGCAGAATTCGCCATCCCAGATCGTGACTGGAAGCGGGAATGTCAGTGTGGATGGCAATCAGGCAGCGACGAGTGGCGACGCCACATCAAATGGTGAAGTGGTCACGGATGGTTCCAGCAATGTCTTCATCAACGGCAAACCCGCAGCGACCGTCGGATCAAAGACGAATTGCGGTGGCACTGTCGTGACCGGTTCTTCCACCGTTTTCATCAATGGCAAGCCGATGGCGACAAGCGGAGCGAGCGCTGTTCCGTGCCCAACCCAATAAGGGCTATAGCGGCAGTCTGACGATTGCGCGCAAGCCACCCATCGGGCTTTGATGCAGGTTGATGTCACCGCCATGATTGCGGACGATGTCGCGGGCGATTGAAAGCCCGAGACCGGTTCCGCCCTCATCAACATTGCGGGCCTGGTCAAGACGCATGAATGGCTTGAAGACCTCTTCGCGCTGGTCCTCTGGAATGCCCGGTCCGTCATCGTCAAATGTGAGGGTTGCCCATCCATTGCCCTGGTTGACCTTGATGGCAAGCCGATCCGCGTGTCTGAAGGCATTGGATACAAGGTTTGCAATCAGGCGCGCCATGGCGTTGCGCCGGACCCTGATCGTGAAATTCTGCGGGCAGCGGATTTCGAGCTGCTTGTGCTTGGCGAGCGCCTCGCTTTCATGGCGGTTCAGCATCTCGCCAATATCAACGTCTTCGGGCGATTCTCCGCTCTCACCCCGGGCAAAGTCGATATAGCCCTGAAGCATTCGCTGCATCTCGTCCACGTCGCCCTGCAACTCTTCCATTTCCGGGCCTTCGCTGGTCAAGGCCAGTTGCAGCTTGAAGCGGGTGAGAATGGTACGAAGGTCATGGCTGACGCCTGTCAGCATGGCAGTGCGCTGCTGCATCTGGCGCTCGATGCGCTCCCGCATCTGCAGAAAGGCGAGACCCGCCTGACGCACTTCGCGGGCGCCGCGGATGCGGAAATCCTTCGGCATGTCGCGGCCCTTGCCGAAACTCTCCGCGGCCCGTGCCAGTGCCTGGATGGGACGGATCTGGTTCCGCAGGAAAATGACAGCAATCAACAGCAGTACCATCGAAGTGCCGATCATCCAGATCAGGAAGATGTGGCTGTTGGAAGCGTAAGCCGAATTGCGCTTGGCAAAGACCCGCAATACGGCCTCCGGTTTTTCCAACCGGATGCGGATTTCGAGAAGGTTCGAATCCCCCACAGTGTCAATCCAGAAAGGCCGATTGATCTGGCGGGCAATCTGCTCGCGCAACGTATCATCCAGCAACGAGAAAAACGGTTTGCTGCCTGCCGGTGGAAAAGGGTCCGGTGGCAGGATCGCGATATTGAGGTCCAGCCTGTCGCGGGCAATGCGGATGATGTCCGAGTAGTCGTCCTTCTGCGGATAAGTCTCGATGGTGTCGATGATCGAGGCAATGTCAGCAGTCACGGCGCGCGACAGTCGCTGCGTTACCGTCTGCCAGTGACGTTCCATGAATACGAAGGCGATGACGGATTGCAGCAGAACCATGGGTACAATGATGATGAGGAGGGCGCGGGCATACAGCCCCTTCGGCAGGCGCGATGAAACCCAATGCGACAGGATGCGCCAAGGATTTCGCCGCAGCCTTGACGAAGGTAAATCGCTTGTCTCATTCACCATTTCATTTGCCCTGCATCAGTCAGTGGACAGGCGGTAGCCGATGCCACGCACGGTCTGCAGCCATTTCGGATTGGCAGGATCGTCCTCGATCTTGCGTCGCAGGCGGTTGATCTGGACATCGATCTTGCGCTCGCCAGCGATGGTGTCTTCGCCAAGCAATTCGTGCCTCGCAACGGTTTCACCGGGTCGCGCCGCAAATGCCAGCATGATCTCGATTTCGCGCTCGGTCAGGCGTATGGGGTCATCCCCCCGCTTGAGTTCGCGCCGCTTGAGCGAGAACCGAAAGGGGCCAAAGGCGATATTCTCGATTGCAGGTGCCTGTGTCCTTGCCGTGCGCTTCAGGATGGAGGCGATGCGCAACAGCAATTCACGTGGCTCGAACGGCTTGGGCAGGTAGTCATCGGCTCCAGCCTCCAGACCCTCGATCCGGCTGTCGGCTTCAGCCAGTGCCGTCAACATGAGCACGGGTACGTTCTTGCCGTTGGTGCGCAGGGATTGCGTGAGATTGATGCCTGTTTCCCCCGGCATCATGACATCGACAATCAACAGGTCGAATTCCATTCCGTCGAGCTTGCGGCGTGCAGAAGCCGCGTCACTGGCCATGGTGACACGGTAGCCGTGCTCGATGAGATAGCGACCGAGCAGTTCACGAATGCGCCGGTCATCGTCGATCAGCAGCAAATGCGCCGCATCGTCATCAAGGGCGGGGCCTTCATGGTGTTCCAGCGGCTTGCCGGTAGCTGATTGGAGCTTTTCGAGGGGCATTGCTTCCTCCCATTTGCGGTTCTGTCAGCTATCCTTCCTTGCTGGACAGGTTGGCCAGAACAGCACGTTCCTGAGGGTTTATCATGTTTTTCATGAAGTCAGCGACCAATGTGTCGGCGCTCAATCCACTTTCGCGCATTGCAGCATCGATACGGCGTGACTGTGGCCGCGACAGTTCAAGCACCAGTTCACGGCCCGACTGCGTTGGGAACAAGCGCCGCTGGCGGCGGTCTTCACGACCCTCGATCTGGCGAATATGGCCCGCGTCAATCAATTGGCGCAGGACCCTGGACAAGCTCTGCTTGGTGATTGCCAGAATGGATATCAGGTCGGCGACGGTCATTCCGGGCTTGCGATTGACAAAATACAAAGCGCGGTGATGGGCGCGGCCAAAGCCGAAGCGCGACAGGATGCGGTCAGCGTCTGCGGTGAAATCACGATAAGCGAAGAAGATCAGCTCGATATTGGCAATTTGCGGAATTTCAGATTCCGTTATCGGCTCGACAACGATCTGTGAAGTTGCATCTGCATCAGCTTTCATTGCGCTTTGCTCCGGTCTTCATTTGCCCTTGGGCAGGTGGGTGGGCAGGCAGGCACGAGATGCAGTTTGCCACAGGGCCCGATTTAAGTCAGCACTATTGACTTAATTTTGGACGAGGCATAGGTTTTTTCGCAAATTACAACATCCGGAAAGCTGCGGGAGCTCATCCGGAAAGCCGGAGCATTACCGATGGCAGCTGTACCCTATGACCGTCTTGGCGGACATATCTGGTTCAATGGCGAGTTCGTCGCCTGGGAAAACGCAAAGATTCATGTTCTGACCCACGGATTGCATTATGCCAGTTCCGTGTTCGAGGGAGAGCGGGCCTATGAGGGCCGTATCTTCAAGCTGGAAGAGCATACAGACCGGCTTTTCTATTCCGCTGAAACGCTCGGCTTTGAAATTCCCTATAGCCGTGACGTGATCAACCAGGCCTGCATTGACGAGATCGCCAGGCAGGG
>JAGRLM010000450.1 GCA_020441795.1 Nitratireductor sp. | reverse complement strand
GGCTCGGGCAAGTCCACATTGCTGGCCTTTGTCGCGGGCTTTCTCGACCCTGTCTTCTGCGCGACCGGTCGCGTTCTTTGTGGCGTGCGCGATATCACCGACCTGCCGCCGGACAAGCGCAAGGTGGGCCTGCTGTTCCAGGATGCCCTGCTGTTTCCGCATATGAGTGTCGGCGAGAACCTGATGTTTGCCATACGCGCTGGCGGAACCACCACAGCACGCCGTGCAGCCTGTGAAGAGGCACTGCGCGAAGCGGGGCTCGAAAGCTTCTTTGCCCGCGATCCCGCAACGCTGTCGGGCGGGCAGAAGGCAAGGGCCGCGCTCATGCGCATCCTGTTGTCTGAGCCCGATGTCCTGCTGCTGGATGAACCCTTTTCGCGGCTCGACACCGAATTGCGCAGCCAGGTTCGCAATTTCGTCTTCGAGGAAGCCCGCAGCCGCAGGCTGCCCGTTCTCATGGTTACCCATGACCGCGAGGACGCTGAGGCTGCAGGCGGTCCCGTGCTGGAACTTGGCTGAACCGGGATGAGTGAAACGACACCAGACCGGTTTCCCGTCGATGCCTGCCTGCCGGACCTGCTCGAGGCGCTCGATGCCGGACGCACAGCCGTGCTGACCGCAGCACCCGGCGCCGGCAAGACCACCCGCGTTCCCCCGGCCTTGCTGGAGGCTGGATGGTGCAGCGGCAAGGTCCTCGTTCTGGAACCAAGGCGGATCGCAGCGCGCGCCTCGGCGCGCTTTGTGGCGCAACAACTGGGAGAAAGACCCGGCCAGACGATAGGTTACCGGGTGCGGATGGAAAATGTCACCTCACCGGCAACGCGCATCGAATATGTGACCGAGGGCGTCTTCACCCGCATGATAACCGGCGATCCCGAACTTGCCGGTATTTCCGCCGTCATATTCGACGAGTTTCACGAACGCAGCCTTGACGCAGATCTCGGCCTGGCACTGGCGCTTGATGTGCAATCCGCGCTTCGGCCCGATCTGCGGATCGTGGTGATGTCGGCAACGCTTGATGCTGGAGCGCTGTGCCGGTTTCTGGGCGATTGCCCGCATGTCGAAAGCCCCGGCCGCAGCTTTCCGGTTGAAATAACCCATGAAGATCCTGCGCAGGGGGAGCGGCTCGAAGACAGCGTCACAAAGGCCGTGATCCGCGCTGTGGCCCGCGAACCCGGCTCGGTGCTGGTCTTTCTTCCGGGACTGGCCGAGATACGCCGCACGGCCGAACGCCTGCAATCGCGCTTGCCCGAGACCGTCGAGATACACCAATTGCATGGCTCGATGGAACCGCGCGAACAGGATGCCGCAATTCGTCCCGCTCCCGATGGAAGGCGCAAGGTCGTGCTGGCAAGTTCGATTGCCGAGACCTCGCTGACGATAGAAGGCGTGCGCGTGGTGATTGATTGCGGGCTTGCGCGGGTTCCCCGCCATGAGCCGCAATCGGGCCTGACCCGGCTTGAAACAGTCCGCGCGTCGCGTTTCTCCATCGATCAGCGGGCAGGGCGCGCCGGGCGTACCCAGCCGGGAACGGCGATCAGGCTGTGGCGCGAGCAGCAGACTGCAGCCCTTCCGGCAGGCATTCGTCCCGAAATCCTCGAGGCTGATCTTTCAGGCCTGGTGCTGGACCTCGCGGCATGGGGCGTCACCACGCCCGACGGTGTGCGCTTTCCCGATCCGCCGCCACGTCCCGCCTGGCAGGAGGCAGTAACCCTGTTGCAATCCATCGACGCACTGGACGCCAATGCCCGCATCACGGCGCAAGGCCTCGAATTGCGCAGCCTCGCCTTGCCGCCACGCTATGCGGCGATGGTGGTCAGGGCGCGTGAAACAGCCCAGGCGGAAATGGCGGCACGCCTTGCAATTCTCGTGTCGGAACGCGGACTTTGCGGCAACGACATTGATATATCCTTCAGGTTGGACCGGCTACGAAACGAGAAGGGTGAGCGTGCCGACAAGGCCCGCAAGCTTGCCCGCCAACAGGCCGCCCAGATTGGCGGAGACAATGCTTCCAGCGCTCAGGACAGGGTTTCTGCAGGTGCATTGCTGTCGCTTGCCTGGCCCGAGCGGATTGCGCGGGCGCGCGGTGCGCCGGGCGGCTTCCTGCTTGCCAATGGTCGCGGCGGTCAATTGCCGGAAACCGATCCGCTTGCCCGTGAAAAATGGATCACGGTATGCGATATGCAGGGCAGTGCCGCTGCGGCGCGCATTACCTGTGCTGCCGCAATCGAGGAGCGCGAAGTGCTGGCGCTTCATGGCGGCAAGATCATCGAGCAACGCGAAATCCGCTATGATGAAACCCGCAAATCGGTTGAGGGGAAAACGCGTCGCAGGCTCGGCGATATCACTCTGTCGGACCAGCCATGCGAGGTTGCGCCCGCCGAGGGCGAGGCGATCCTGGCCGATGCCGTTGGGCGGCTGGGCCTTGCGGTACTACCCTGGTCCGATGCGGCGCGGCGTCTGCTGGAGCGTTTGCGTTTCCTGCATTCGAAGGCACCGGAAACCTGGCCTGATGTCAGCGACACTGTACTGGCCCAAACCGTGGCTGACTGGCTGTTTCCTTTCACGCCAGGGCTGCGCTCGCTTTCTGCTATTACCGGCGATGCACTTGTCGCCGGGCTTCGCGCGCTGGCGGCTGCCAATGGATTTTCGCATACTGATATCGAGGCACAGGCGCCCGACCAGTTCCGCACGCCAGCCGGTGCCACCCACAAGCTCCACTATCGTGACGGCGAGGCTGTGCTGTCGGTAAAGGTCCAGGAGCTTTACGGTATGTCGCGCCATCCTGCCATTGCCAACGGCAAGGCGCCGCTGCTGCTGGAGCTG
>JAGRLM010000449.1 GCA_020441795.1 Nitratireductor sp. | reverse complement strand
CACTCAAACTGCGCCGCCTGGGCAAAACCGAGTTGCGAGACCTCATGCGTATCGCGCTGTCCAATGTCTGGGACCTCGCAACCGATGAACTGGGTGACGGCCCATTGGCTGGAATGCTGGCAATGGATGCAACCCTTGGCGGGGCGATGGGACCGCGCTCGCCGGGAACCGTATTGCCGCTGCTTTGGCGCATGGCCACCAGCACCGAATTCGGCAATGGAATGCGCCTGATGCCCGAAAACGGACCGCAGGCGCTGGTGGAAGCACTTGCAGCTGCATTGTCACGCGCGGGTGGTGATATGCGTCTGGGTACCGCTGTCGCCCGGATACTGGTGGAGAACGACAAGGTCGTTGGCGTGAGATTGCAATCGGGCGAAGAAATCCGAGCATCACGAATTTTGTCGAGCGCTGCTCCTGCTACCACGCTTCTTGATCTTCTCGGTGTCGAACATCTCGATGGCGAGTTCGTGAGGCGATGCCGGACCATGGCGAATACCGGCATGGTGGCCAGGATCGACTTCGAATTGAAGGATGTGCCGTCAACCCATGATGATACCCGCCTCGTTGCGTTTCAGCGTCTGCTCGTAGCCCCTGACATGATGTGCCTGGAGAAAGCATTCAACGCGGCCAAATATGGCGGCATTCCCGACCAGCCACCGCTGGAGGCACATTTTGACGCCCTGCAGGGACGGCTACAGGCAACGGTGCAATTCGTACCGGGAAAGGTCGATTGGACGCAAGCGATGAGCAAGGCCCTGGAAAAGGCTGTTGTGAAAATGCTGTCCACGGCAATGCCCGAAATTGGCAGCCTGATCAGATCCGCAAGAACCATGACACCGGCCGATATCGGGAAGCAATACAGCCTGCCTGGTGGACATTGGCATCATGCCGAATTCCGCATCGACCAGTTGTTGATGCTGCGGCCATTCGATGGCGCTGCGCAATATCGAATGCCGGTGAAGGGGCTGTATCTGTGTGGCGCAGCATGTCATCCAGGCGGCGACATAAATGGCTCGCCCGGCTTCAATGCAGCTAATACCGCCCTTGCAGACGGGAGGCTTTGATATGGCCGGCAAGCAGAAAGAATATCCCGAAGTGCCGATGGGCCTTGAACAAGGCCCCTTTCATGCCCGCATTGCCGAGCGCAATTTCCAGCATGCCTGGACCAACTGGATGGGCTTCGCCTCGCCTTCGGTGCTCGACACGGTGGAGTTCGAATATTTCGCAATCCGCAACCAGTGCACGCTCTTCGACATCTCGCCGATGTGCAAATACGACATCGAAGGTCCCGACGCGGAGACTGTAATAAACCGGCTTGTCACCCGCGATATCCGAAAGCTGAAACCCGGGCGCGTTGCCTATGCCATCTGGTGCGATGAAGACGGAAATGTCGTGGATGATGGCACTGTTTTCAGGCTTTCGGGCAACCGGTTTCGCCTGTGCTGTCAGGAGCCACAATTGGCCTGGCTGCATGATATAGCCTGGGGCTTTGATGTTGCCATCGCCGACACAAGCCGCAAGATAGCGGCCCTGTCACTGCAGGGGCCGACCAGCTTTGCCACCCTTCGCCACATGGGCTTGGATGGCATTGGGGATCTTGCTCCCTTTGGCATCCGCGACTTTTCGATTGACGGCATCGAGCTGACTGTGTCGCGCACCGGTTTTACCGGAGATCTCGGATACGAGCTTTGGACCATGCCCGGCAATGCCATCAAACTGTGGGACATGTTGATGGTTGCCGGCAAGCTGCACGGCATTCGCCCGATAGGATACTCTGCCGTGGAGATGGCGCGCATCGAAGCGGGCTTTCTGCTGCCGCGCATCGATTTCCTGTCATCGCAAACAGCCCTTCGCACGGATCGGGTCCGCAATCCCTATGAATTGGGGCTCGACTGGCTGGTGCAGTTCGACAAGCCGCATTTCAACGGCAAACGGGCTCTGGCGAAACTGCAGAAACGGAAACCGGCGCGCAAGCTCGTCTCAATTGAAATCGATGGCGACAAGGCAGCACACAACGCGCTCGTCTATCACCGAAAGAAGCGCGAAGTGGGAATGGTGACATCGGCACTGTGGTCACCTACCTGCAAGCGCAACATCGCCTTTGCATGGCTGCAAGCGCCATTTGGTCAGGATGTTGTCGATGATCTCTGGGTAGAAATCTATCTGCAAAAGGAATTGCAGTGGCAACGCCGCATGGCGCGTTGCAGGATCGTTGAAAAGCCCTTTTTTGTGCATCCACGCCGCGCTGCCACGCCACCGGGAGACTTCTAATGGGTGTTGCGGATGAGATGGCCATGCAGATCAGGCTCCTCAATATACCGCTGGGATGGCCGGGTTCCGGCATGATCCGCTATGGTGCCGCCATGTATCTCCATTCGCGTGGACAGATGGACGACGCGTTGCTGGAAGCCTATCGCATCTGTTGCAAGCTGGATGGCGATGATCCTATTGAAGTGATGCAGCTACGCCGGCAACGAAATCTGAGACCGTAGAGCCTGATCCGCTCAGGTGCCGAAATAGGCCTTGGCCAATTCCGGATCAGCGCGCAATTTGTCAACCGGACCATCAACCGCAACCGATCCCGATTCCAGCACGTGAATATGGCTGGCAAGCTGCATGGCAAAGCTGACATTCTGCTCGGCAATCAGGATGGTAAGCCCCGTTTCGCGATTGAGCTTAACCAGCGCTTCGGCGATGCCAACGCAAATCTTGGGCGCAAGCCCGATGGTTGGCTCGTCCACCAGCAGAAGTTTCGGACTGGTCATCAGGGCCCGCCCCAGCGACACCATCTGCCGCTCGCCTCCACTTTGCGTCGCGGTCTCCTGCGCCCATCGCTCCCTGAGTACGGGAAACAGGTTGTGCACGAGCTCAAGGTTCTTCTCGATGTCGTTGCGCGCGGTATAGGCACCCACCAGCAGATTGTCCCGCACGCTCATATAGGGAAACAGATGCGCACGTTCCGGCGCATAGCCAATGCCACCATGCACCAGTTCCGCCGGTTGCAGGCCCGTAATTTCCCTGCCCGCCAGTCTGATCGATCCTTTGGTCTTGACCAGCCCCATGATGGAATCAAGCAGCGTTGACTTGCCTGCACCATTGGGCCCGATCACACCAACAATCTGGCCTTCTTCCAGGCTCAACGAAACGCCATGCAGCGACTCGGCCATTCCGTAATAGGCATAGAGGTTTTCGATTTCCAGGATTGCCATCGGTTCCGCCTATTCCCCCAGATATGCAGCGCGAACAGCCGCATCGCCCATGACTTCGCCGAAACTGCCCTCTGCAATCGCCTTGCCAAAGGTCATCGCCACTGCCCTGTCCACAAGGGGTTCGAGTGCGCGCAGGTCATGGCTGACAATGATGAAGGTCATTCCCTCCTTGCGCTTTTCAGCCAGGAGTTCGGCTATCTGGTCGATCTCTGCAACCGTGAGTCCGGCAAAGACCTCGTCGAGCAGCATGATCTCGGGCTTGGTGGCAAGCGTCCTTGCAAGTTCCAGCTTGCGCAGGTCGCCCATCGAAAGCGTGCTGGGCGTGCGCGCCAGATCCTCTTCCCTGAAGCCAACACTGCGCGCGATTTCCAGTTCCGCCTGCAGGTCAGGTGCACCAAAAACCATTTGCCACAAATTGTCCGGCGTCATCCCGACACGGATATTCTGTGCAACATCCATATCACCAAAAGGCCTTGGCACCTGGTAGGTTCGCGATATGCCGCGCTTGATGCGCTCATGCGTCGGCAGCGCCGAAATGTCGTGTCCCTTGAAGCGGATGGCGCCTGAATTCTGCCTGATCTCACCCATGATAAGGCTGAAAATCGTGGTCTTGCCCGCGCCGTTCGGTCCGATCAGGGCAAGCGACTCGCCCTTTTCGACATTGAATGACAAGCCATTGGTGGCAACAATGCCGCCAAAGCGCTTGAAGACGTTGTCCAGTTCAAGCAGCGTCGCCATTGGCCGCCCTCCCCGGCAAGCGCAGCTTGCCATTACGCAGGTCATCCACGATCGCGAATATTCCCTTGGGTTGATAGACGTAAAGCACGAGTGCGATCAGGCCATAGACGAAGTAGCGCTCGCTGCCGGGAAGGATCGGCCGCAGATATTCCAAAAGGAAAGTCATGAAAAACGCACCCGCCATCGGTCCGATGATCGTGGCTGATCCACCTATAAGGGCTGAAACAATGATCGTGAAAACGAAGTTGATGTCGAACAGGGCACGCGGTGCAATCGAGCCGAGGTAGTGCACGTAAAACGCTCCCCCCAGCCCGGCAACGCTGGCGCTGACCATGAAGGCGACAAGTTTCAGGCGTGTCGTATTGAGACCGCTGCCGCTGACTGCCTCTTCATTCATCGAGATTGCATCAAGGGAAGTGCCAAGCCGGGTGCGAGACAACATCCACAATGCCAGGGCGATCACGAACATCAGACCGAATGAAAGGTAGTAATTGGGTGCGGCACCGGAGACCAGCGTCTTGATGCCCGACATCCCGCGTGTGCCACCGGTAAGATCAGGACGGATGACCTGGATCAGTTGGTACATCAGCTCCATGAAGGCGAGCGTGACCAAGGCGAAATATGTGCCCTTGATGCGCAATGCCGGCAGGAAAAACAACGTTCCCCCGACTAGCGTCGCCAGTACCGCAAGCGGAATGGAAACGGCAATCGGCACCCCGAAACGGTAGGAAAGGATTGCGGTCGTATAGGCTCCAATTCCAACCAGGAACGGGTGGCCAAAACTCACATAGCCGGTCTTGCCAGACAGGAAGTCCCAGCTCATCGCGAAGATGGCGAGAAAATTCGCGAAGATCATGATGCGCATGGTGCCGTTGCTGACGAATTGCGGCAAAGCCAGCATGACCAGCGCGAAGATCAGCCAGAGCGCTGCCTGGCGTAAGGTGATGACACGAGTCATGCTACAATTCCCCTCGCCCGAACAGGCCCTGCGGACGCATCACCAGAACACCTATGATCAGCAGCATGGTGAAGACACCGCGCAGTTCGGCAGCAATGAAGGTCGTCGTGATGATTTCCATGAAACCGATGATATGGGCGACAATCAGCGTGCCAACGATGCTGCCGATGCCGCCGACAATGACGACGGCAACAGCAATGATCAGAGGTGACACCCACATCGACGGGTTCAACTGGGTATAGGAAGCAAAGAAGACGCCCGCGACCGCTCCCATCGCGCCCGATATAGCCCATGTGGCCATGTTGATGCGATTTGTATCTATGCCCGAGATCAGCGCGCCCTTGGCATCCATCGACACAGCTTGCATCGCACGACCGAGATGCGTCCGCTTCACAAACAGCATAAGACCGCCAAGGATGATCCAGCTTGCGACCATTGCAACCACGATATTGTTGGTAATGCTGGTGCTGCCGACCCGCCACACGCCATCGACGATGGGCAACAGGATTTTCGAACTGTCATTGAAGATGAGCACAATGCCTGCCTGAATGACGACGGCGAGGATCAGCGTCGATATTTCAACCGCAACATGATCACCCTTCAACCGCTTTACCAGAAACTGGTACATGGCCAGACCGGCGATTGCTCCTGTTGACATCGCAAACACGAAGCCGGGCAATTTGGGCATGCCAAGTGTCTGAACGAAGTAAAAATAGGCATAGCCGCCCAGCATCAGATAGGCGCCATAGGCAAGGTTCATCACCCTGCCCACACTGAAGATCAGCGTGAAACCTACCGCAATGAGCGCGTATAGCCCGCTAAGCAGGAAACCTTGCAAGAGTACCTGAATCATGAACCCGCCGCCGCAAA
>JAGRLM010000448.1 GCA_020441795.1 Nitratireductor sp. | reverse complement strand
TATGTGGTATCTCGTCGAACAGCTTTTCTGGCTGCTGCTAATCGCATTTATCGTGGGTCTTGTTGTTGGCTGGATGACATCCGGCCGGCAACAGGCATGACCGGCTGAACCGGGGAGAGAACTCACATGACGATGTTCATTATCCAGTCAGCCCTTTTGCTGGCCATTGCCTATATTCTTGGCTGTATTCTTGGTTGCTTTCTGCACCGCATGTTTGCTGAAAAGCCGGTTGAAACAGCCGCTGTGGCCTCTGCCGCCGTCGCGGCTTCTGCCGCTACAGCCGTGGCGCCAAGACCGGCTCCGGCATCAGTACCAGCACCTGCACCCGAGCCGGTAAAGGCGCCGGAACCGACACCTGCTCCCATGCCCGTGGTTTCCGAACCTGTGGCAAAAGCGAAGCCCAGGCCGCGCACGGCCGCCAAGAAACCGGCTGCCGCCAGGACGCGCACTGCGAAGGCAGCGCCAATGCCTGCCGCTCCCGCAGCCAGGGACGATCTCAAGCGCATTCGCGGTATCGGTCGCCAGAACGAGGCTCGCCTCAACGCAGTAGGGGTGAACACATTCACACAGATCGCTGCATGGTCGAAAAAGGACCAGGCGGAAATGGGCGAAAGGCTTGCCTTCCCCGGTCGTATCGAGCGCGAGGAGTGGGTCCGTCAGGCAAAGGTTCTAGCCAAGGGTGGCCAGACCGAGTTTTCGAAGCGCGTTGCCAAGGGCGAAGTCGCCACCTCGACTGGCAAGGGTACCGCCAATCTTGGCAAGAAACCGCCATTGAGCGCCAAGCCCAAGGGCGGCAAGGGCGACAACCTCACCCTGATCGACGGCGTAGGCAATGCGATCGAGAAGAAGCTCCAGGAATTGGGTGTCTGGCATTTTGCCCAGATTGCAAAATGGACTGCCGATCATCAGGTCTGGATTGGCAACGAGATCGGCTTCCCGGGGCGTCCCGAACGCGAGAACTGGGTTGGCGAAGCCAAGATTCTCGCCGCTGGCGGAATGACCGAACACGCCAAGCGTGTTGAAGCGGGTGAAATCACCACAAGCCGCAAGTCAAAGCCTTCGGAGAAATGACGGGTCTGATCTTCAACCGTTGAAATCGGGAACCCGCGATCAAGATCGCGGGTTTCTTTCTTTGTATCAGATGCTTGCTGAAGTCCTGGTCAGTGTTTTTGATCAGCCGCAGCCAGGAAGGCTGCAATTTTTTGCGGCAAGCCACCCATGCCCAGATCGGGCGCATGGCCTTGATCCTTGACTGTGATCTGGCGCAACAGCGGTGAAACATTGGCCATTTTCTCAAAAACATCCGCTGACAGCAGATCGCTCAATCCCCCCCGGATGGCGAGCGTCGGCATTTTGGAAAACCCGTTGAATTGCGGCCACAGCGAGGGGAGGGGATTGTCGAGATTGATCGCCTTCAACGTATTGAGAATGGCCGGGTCATAGCGGCGGACAATCTTTCCGTTCCGCTCCTCGAATATCAGCCTCGCCTGCCGCGCCCAGTCATTGTCGTCAAAGGCAGGAAACTGGCTTTGTCCGGCGGTCTTCATCGCAGACACTGCACTCGACCAGTTGGCATGATCTGCCCCACGCTCGATATATGTCTTGATGCGAACCAGCCCGCGCCCGTCAATCTCAGGCCCGATATCGTTGAGCACAATGGCTTTCATGATTGCCGGTCGCATCGCAGCGATTGCCATCATCACCAGCCCGCCACGCGAGGTGCCAATAAAGGCCGCGTGCTCGATGCCCGCTGCCGCAAGGCCATTGATCGTATCTTCAGCTTCAATCAGCGGATTGTAGTTTTCCCAGTTCCGGTCATGCGCCGACATGCCCCGCCCGCGAAAATCAAGGCAAAGCACCCGACGCTTCCTTTCTGCGTCGCGCGAAAGATGCAGTGCGAGTTCGTGAAAATCAGCCGAGTTTCGCGTCAGGCCCGGGAGGCAGACAACCGGTATCTCCATTGCATCCGGTCCGACGCTATCGCGCCCATAATATCGCCCGGCAAGCGCAAGTCCGTCGCTGGCGGTATAATCGAACCGTACCCAACCGGCCTTGTCATCATCCATGTCGATCATGTGCATATCCCGAACTGTCGATATTGAGACGTTTCGGGCACTAACTAGGCGGTATTTGGCAGCGCTGCAAGACTGGGTCTATCTGCGGCCCTGGCGCAAGTCGCCCTCGATATCAAGCCGCGAATTGGACAGGCGAACCTTGTAAACCTGGTAGTTTTCCATCACCCGCTGCACATAGTTGCGGGTCTCGGTGAAGGGGATGCGTTCGATCCAGTCTATAACATCCTCGATCTTCTTGCCGCGCGGATCGCCATAGGTGTCGATCCATTGCCGCACGCGGCCAGGCCCGGCATTGTATCCGGCAAAGGTCAGGATGTAAGAATTGTCGAAATTGTCGAGCTGCTCGGAAAGATAGGCAGCCCCCAATGTCGCATTATAGGCGGCATCGGTGGTCAATTTGGCAGGCTGGTACTTCACCCCGGTCTTCTTGGCCATCATCTTGGCAGTGCCCGGCAGCAATTGCAGCAACCCTTTGGCATTGGCAGGCGACACTGCAGAAACGTTGAAGGCGCTTTCCTGACGGGCAATTGCATAGGCAAGTGCCTTGCCGGTTGCGCCGATCTTGGCGTGATCCGGTATGGCACCCACCGGCCATGAGACGGTGTCGACCTCCAGCCCGCGCCCATGGGCAATCTTGCCGATTTGCAGAGCCAGCGTCCGATTGCCACGACTCTCTGCCCGCGCTGCGAGCAGGGCGAGTTCGCCCGGCGAATTCAGCGTATTGGCAAGGTCGCGATAAATGATATCCGCCCGCCAGGAATAGCCTGCATCTTCAAGCATGGCGATGGCGCGAACCTGGTCACGTGCAGCAAATTGCGCCCGCTCAGCACCTGATGGCCGGGGGTTGGAAACATTCAGCTTTCTGGCACCGAGGGCCTGGGCAGACAATTGTCCGTAGAACGTGCCTTCATGGCGGGCAGCGGCCTTGTAATACTTGATGGCAGCAGGGCCACTGGTGGAACGTGCGAGCCAGTAATTCGCCCGCGATTGCGTAATGGGCGTGGAGCTGAGCTTCAGGATATTGGAAAAATGCTGTGCCGCGCGGCGCTTGTCATTGAGATAGCGCAGCGCATACCACCCGGCATGGAATTCCGCTTCCGCCTGTGTCGAGCCGGATTCGGCAGAATGACCCGCAGCAATCACATAAGCGCTTTTTGCATCGCCCTTGTCGAGCATGGCGCGCGAAATGATCCGGCGCTCGACCCACCATTCATCGGGATCGATCAGAACCGAGCGTTCGCGCGGCGCGGATTTCAGCAGTGCTGCAGCCGTCTTGTAATCATCATCGCGTCTGGCCTGCTTGATCCTGGCAAACAGATAGCCCGAATCCTTGCGTGATGCCGCATCCACCGAATTGAGCAGGGCTGAACCCTTGCCATCGTTGCGAATGGTCGAAACCCATGCCTTGGCAAGGCTGGTCCGCCCGGCAAGCGGGGCCATTCTCAGGCCGTCGGTGGTTCGTTCGCGATAGAGCAGCATATGCATGCGTATGCGATGGTCTTCACGGGTCAGCGCATCACCCACTTCCGCAAGCACGCGCTTCTCGGATGCTGCCGAAAGCGCATCCTCGCGCCAGATTGGCGCAATTGCCGCATTGGCGGCCTTCTTGTTGCCGCTGGCAAGCCATGCCTTTGCAAGTGCTATGGCACCTTCCAGACTTTCCGGCCTGCTATTGCCAAAAGCCTGGATGACAATTCGCGGCGAAGGATTTTCGCTGGCAAGGGCACGTTCGGAATTCGCCCGCATGGCACTTTGACCCGGCCAGTCAGGCAAGCCGGATGCTATCGCTGCAATTTCGGCGGAGGGAATACCACTCTGGCCTGAAAGGGCTATTGCCCAGGCAAGTATCTTGCGCTCAAGGCTGTTGGCCGGCAGTCCGGCGCGAATTGCCAATGCCTTGGCAACATCCTTGCTGGTCAGGGCATCAAGACCGGATTTCAGGTCGCCGCTGACAGGTGTGACCTTCAATGTCGTTGCAATGCGGGCCTGGCTGGAACGCGTCTCGGCAACCTTGTCGGGTTGCTGCGTTATAGCGGTAATGGAACCTGTAGCGGCATTGTCCGTCAACGCCTCTGTTACCGGCGAAAACGCAACTTCGCCTACAGCTCCGCGTGGCCTTGGCTGCGGCACCGGCACTTTTTCAAGCAACATTGCACCGATCGTGTCGGCACGCGTCGAGGTGGGTGCAACGCAGAAGGTGGTTGACCCAACAAGAATGCTGATTGCAAGCCGGGCGCCAAGCCCGTTGATGATGCGTTTTTCCATGAAACCTGTTGTTCCGGAACTATCCGGATCCCTTGTCCGCAATGATTGCAGCCCATTTGTGTCATCATCGCCGAAAACGGTGAAACAGAAGTTAACGAAACCTTTCGTTTTTCGCGAGGTTTTGATGGATCGCCAATTGCCGAACTTGCAGATTGCAGGGCTCGCCGCTATTGTCCGGCTTCCTTTCGTACTGGCTTGACCATACGGTTTCGCAGTTTCTTGTCCATCGGGGCTTCTCGCATGAATAACGGCATTTTCAAGGGGTCGCTCCCCGCTCTGGTCACACCATTCACGGCGGACGGAGCTGTCGACGAGAAAGCGTTTCGCAATTTTGTCGAATGGCAGATTTCCGAGGGCAGCCATGGCCTCGTGCCAGTGGGTACCACCGGTGAATCGCCCACGCTCGCCCATGATGAGCACAAGCATGTGGTCGAGTTGGCCGTTGAGGTCGCCCGGGGCCGCGTGCCGGTCATTGCCGGTGCAGGTTCCAACAATACTGCGGAAGCCATTGATCTGGCAAAGCATGCAGAAAAGGCTGGCGCTGATGCCGTGCTCGTCGTCACGCCATATTACAACAAGCCCAACCAGCGCGGATTGAAGGCGCATTTCGCCGCTGTTGCCGAGGCAATATCGATACCGGTCTTCATCTACAATATTCCAGGACGGTCCATCATCGACATGCTGCCGTCAACCATGGCCGAGCTGTATCATGCCCACAAGAACATTGTCGGTGTGAAGGACGCCACGGCAAATCTCGCGCGCGCCACCGAGCAGCGCCAGCTTTGCGGCCCCGATTTCATCCAGCTTTCTGGCGAGGACATAACCGCACTGGCCTTCAACGCCCATGGCGGAACAGGTTGCATTTCGGTTACCGCCAACGTGGCACCGCGCCTGTGCGCAGAATTCCAGGAAGCCTGCCTCAATGGCGATTTCGGCAAGGCGCTGGCAATCCAGGACAAGCTCGGCCCATTGCACAAGGCGCTGTTCATCGAGCCCAATCCGGCAGGCGCAAAATATGCGCTTTCCTTGCTCGGCAAGATGAACGACACCCAGCGCCTGCCGCTGGTTTCGCTGGAAGAAACAACGAAAGCGACCCTTCGCGATGCGATGGTCCATGCCGGTCTTGTCAACTGAACCGGTGATGCAGGGCTGATAGCAAGGATATCATGGCGCAGAAAAAGAAAACGGATTCGGCGAACGGCAAGCTCATCGCCGACAACCGCAAGGCGCGTCACAATTACGAATTCATCGATTCCCTCGAGGCCGGCATTGTTCTGACCGGCACCGAGGTGAAGTCCTTGCGCAATGGCAAGGCCAATATTGCCGAGAGCTATGCGACGGAGGAAGAGGGCGAGATCTGGCTGATCAACTCCTACATCCCCGAATATCTTGAAGGCAACCGCTACAATCATTCACCGCGCCGCCGCCGCAAGCTGCTCTTGCACAAGAAACAGATGGCCAAGCTGATGCAGGGAGTGAACCGCGAGGGCATGACGCTGGTGCCCAACCGGCTTTATTTCAACGACCGCGGCATCGCCAAATTGCAGATCGCGCTCGCCAAGGGCCGCAAGGCCCATGACAAGCGCGAAGTCTCCAAGGAGCGCGACTGGAATCGGGAGAAGGGCCGCCTTCTCCGCGACAAGGGCTGAAGGCGGGCAATAACCGCTTAGCGCGCGTTGGCTACCACCCGGTTATGAACTTCCGGGCTGTTGCCCATGTCGATATGTCCGGTATTGACGCGAATGGTATTGGCACCAGAAACACTTTTCATGTTGCACAGTGCACCGCGCTGGGCACAGATGAAATTGTCCGCATTCGCCACATTGCCCGGCAGGCTGCCGCCGTCACCTTCGACAATTGCCAGATAGTGGATCGGGATACCATCCTTTGCCACTTCCTGTGCGACCTGCAAAACCACATTGGCGCCGGCTGATATTCCCGCCAGCGTAAACTGTTCGGTTGGATCAGCCGCATGGCGCTTGCGAATATCCTTGACGATCGTCTGGCGAATGGAACCCGCCTCGATGCCGGTGACCATCAGGAAGAGGGATGAACCCGGTATCTTTTTCTTCAGGTTCTTGAAGCCGTAACCGATTGCGGTAGCGCTCAATATGCCATTGACAAGATAGGTCTTGGCTTGTGCAGCACCAGGCGCGGCAAAGGCAATTGCTGCTGCAATGGCGGCTGTCATGATCCGGGAGCCAAAGCGGCGTTTGCTGGTGAGAGCTGCGGAAAATACCATCTGAAATCTCCTTGTTGCCATCGCCCCTGATGTGTCACGTATTCGACCAAGCAATGGCATATGATGACGATTCTGTCACCCATCGCATCCTGGCTGCAATCACTTCTGGGAGAGAAATGCGGCAATTTCCCGGAACACATCCTCGAACATTTCCGGTGTCAGTCGTCCCGTATTCGTGTTGTAGCGCGAACAGTGATAGCTGGAAAACAGCGTGTAACTGCCGATCCTGTGTTGCCCGCCATGGCTGAAGGGTGCTGATGCGACACGCGCGCCAAGCATGCGCAGGGTGGAATCATGCGCGATCTTGCCAAGAGTCAGCATGGCTTCCAGATTGGGGAACCGATCAAGAGTGGCTGCAAGAAATGGCCGGCAGCGATTGATCTCTTCGCCTACGGGCTTGTTTTCCGGCGGTACGCATCGCACCGAATTGGTAATGGCTGCGCCGATGAGATCAAGGCCATCATCCGGGCTGGCGCCATATCGGCCTTTTGCCATGCCGAATCTCACCATGGTTTCGTAAAGCAGGTCACCCGCATAGTCGCCGGTAAAGGGTCGACCGGTACGGTTTGCGCCGCGAAGGCCGGGCGCAAGTCCCACCACCAGAAATCGAACGGACTTTTCGCCCGCGCTCCCGACCCATGTCGGGACCGGCGCATTGTGCCAGTCAGGTTGACTGGCCCGGTGGCGGTCGCGGAATTCCTTCAGGCGCGGGCACAAACCGCAATCGCGGTCAGGATCGCTGCCTTTGGCAAATGTCGGGGAAGGGGCCATTAATCGGCACTCTCCCGCGATCAGTAATCGTCGTCCTCGTAATCGTCATCGTCGTCAGCGCGTGAAACCGGCAGGCGCTCGGGACGCTCGGACGGGTCGCGCCCGATTTCCTTTTTCATGCTGGCCAATTCGATGAAATGGTCCGCCTGGCGTCGCAAATCGTCGGCAATCATCGGCGGTTGCGTCGATACCGTTGAAACAACACTAACCTTGCGGCCCTTGCGTTGCAGCGCTTCCACCAGCGAACGGAAATCGCCATCGCCGGAAAACAGCACGAAATGGTCCACCGTTGTCGACAGTTCGAGGGCATCTATGGCCAGTTCAATATCCATGTTGCCCTTGACCTTGCGCCTGCCCGCTGAATCGGTGAATTCCTTGGTCGGCTTGGTCACGACGCGGTAGCCGTTGTAATCGAGCCAATCGATCAGCGGCCGGATGGAGGAATATTCCTGGTCCTCGATCAGCGCAGTGTAATAATAGGCGCGCAGCAGATAGGCCTTTTGCTGGAAATGCTTCAGCATGCGCTTGTAGTCGATATCGAACCCGAGCGCCTTCGATGTTGCGTAAAGGTTGGCACCGTCAATGAAGAGAGCAATTTTCTCGCGTTGATCAAACATATGATCTCCAATGTAAAAACTCGGGGTAAAATTCGGGACAATTGTGCGTTTCACATTTTTCCGGCGGTCGAAAACGACGCCGTGCAAACCGAATCCTCGCAATGTTTACAGTAGATATACGTCATGATTGCGGCATCACAATCCCCCG
>JAGRLM010000447.1:4413-6051 GCA_020441795.1 Nitratireductor sp. | reverse complement strand
ATGATGCCACCGAGGATTCCGGTCATCCCGGCTATGCGCCCGTGCAGGCCCATGAGAAGTACTGCCGACAATCCGATCAGGACGCCGCCAATGGTGGATTCAATGGGTGTAAATTCGGTCAATGTGCTGCCCCTCCGGCAATTGTCATCGAGTTTTCATTTCAGTTCCACCGCTAGCGCCGTCACGCGCATCCTGACCGCACCGCAAACGGGCGGCATTGCGCGGGAAACTGAAATTCACGCATTGCAATTTAATTAGGGACAGCTAATATATCAAGTCATGAACATCGCCGAACTTGAAAACAATGCCGAACGGGCTGCTGAGCTTCTGGGCGCCATGGCCAATCCCAGGCGGCTGATGGTGCTTTGCAAATTGCTCGAGGGTGAGAAGAGCGTCAACACGCTTGCCGACAGTGTCGGCCTCAGCCAGTCGGCCCTGTCGCAGCATCTGGCGAAATTGCGCGAGAAGGGCCTGGTTTCGACCAGGCGCGATGCTCAGACCATATATTATGGCCTGGCGAGCGAAGAGGTGCGCGGCATCCTCTCGACCTTGTACGGGCTTTACTGCGAGCCGGATATCCTGCGCGCCAAGGCGTGAACCTGCCGCTGCAAGCGAGTTTGATCTTGCCAGTTGAACCTTCCCGATTTTGACACCATATTCCGTCCGTGGAGTGCTGCTTGCAGGCTCTGCTAGGTGTTGCCGCTGGGCGATCCGGATGCCGGATGCCCATGGGTCGAGGACCCAAGGAACCGGAAAGGCGTGAGAATGACCAGGATTGCAGGATTTTCCAGTCCCCTGCTTTTGGGTTTCGACGAGTTGGAGCGAATGCTCGACCGCGTTTCGAAATCAACAAGCGACGGATATCCACCCTACAATATTGAACGTATCAAGGCGGCCGGCGGCAGCCCGGAGACACTTTGCATCACTTTGGCGGTGGCCGGTTTTGCCGAGGAAGATCTCGATATCACAATTGAACAGAACCAGCTCACCGTACGCGGTCGCCAGAATGACGAGCCGGAACGCGAGTTCCTGCATCGCGGAATTGCAGCGCGGCAGTTCCAGCGCAGTTTCGTTCTGGCAGAAGGCATAGAGGTCTCGGGGGCAACATTGTCCAACGGCCTGTTGGCAATCAGCCTTGTGCGGTTGCAGCCGGAGCGCGTGGTTCGCAAGATTTCGATCAGTTCAAAGGAGTAAGATGATGCGTCACGAAACATCAATTCCGGTCATGACCGCAGAAGAACTTGCAAGCCTCGGAGCTGGCAAGATCGCCTATATGCGCAAGATTTCAGGCAAGGAGATCGCCGAGGCATTTCCCAATTCGATGGAGATCGCGCCTGAAGTGCTGGTCTGGGCGCTGTTTGCCGCAGATGGAACTCCATTGGCACTTGCCGATGATGCCGGCGGCGCATTGTCCATGGCATTCACCAACGATCTGGTGCCTGTAGCGATTCATTGAACGCGGCGATTGTTGAAAATGCCAAATCCGGAGGAGAAATCCCCCGGGTTTTGGGATCACGCCGCGTTCGAGGCCGGTGTGTGGGTCAGCAACGCATAGATCGCGTTGGCGTCACTGCTGTCACGCAGTTTGGAAACGGTCTCCGGGTCCCGCAGGATACGGGCAATACGGGCCAATGCCTT